>PXEK01000403.1 GCA_003564735.1 Cryomorphaceae bacterium | reverse complement strand
TGACCGTACCACCACTGAACCAAGGCATCTTTAACTCCCGAGTAAGCACTGTACGATTTGAACGCACTCACAGGAATTTCGATGTTGTTCACGATGTGAAGCATGGCCACGGTTAAGAATGTGGCAATGGAGAACGAAATGGCAACGTAGATGTGTCGCTCACGTCTTTTGAGAATGGTCATGATCATGTTGATACCAAACACCACCCAAATTAAGGCGATGGCAATATCAATAGGCCATTCCAATTCTGCATACTCCTTACTTGATGTGAACCCTAAAGGCAGTGTGATGGCTGCGGAGAGTATAATAGCTTGCCAACCCCAAAAATTGATGTTTGACAGTGTTTTGCTCCACATCGGGGTTTTGAGCAATCGGGGAAGCGAGTAGTAAATCCCCGCAAAAATCGAGTTCCCCACAAAGGCAAAAATTACCGCGTTGGTGTGCAGCGGTCTTATTCTACCAAAGGTAATGTAGGGAATACCGCCGTTGAGTTGCGGCCAAATAAATTGCAGTGCGACAAGAAGTCCCACCACCATACCGATGATACCAAAAATAAGTGAAGCAATAGCGAATTTGCGCACAATATCATTGTCGTATTCGAAATGCTCCATGTTTTGATCGTCTTCAAGGATTCGCTCCTTGATCGGCTTTTCTTCCATTGCAGCCGAGCTTGTGTCCTGTAAGTTATCGGCGTTATCGATGTTGTTAGACATAATTGGTTTATTTATTACTGTTTATTATTTTCGTTGTCGTCAAAAAGTATTCGAATTCCCGGGGTGTAGTCGTCTTCGTACTGTCCCGATTTGATAGACCAAATGAATGCGGCCAAAAAAGTCAAAGCAGCCAGCAAACTCAGTCCCAATAAAAGATAAATAATTTCCATAGTTTTATTCGTTAACGCATTCAAATCATTCCTTTGATTTAAATACGCTACAAAGATGCGAGGAAACTACTCCAAAAAAGATGAGTAGTATCAGCCGAAAAAATGATTTTTATCATGTTTCGCGGTCAAAAAAGTATTTGTTTTAACCGAAACTGAAAAGTATATATGTGTAGAGTTATTCTATTTTTTTGAAAAACAAAGGGGAGGCTTACTCGTCTCCCACAATAGTCATTTCTTCTACCAAATGCGCGGCACCGGCAAATTTCTCGGTGATGAACAAAACATAGCGTATATCTACCATGATGTTGCGGCAAATTTCAGGATCGTACATGATGTCACTCATTGTGCTTTCCCAGGTACGGTCAAAGTTCAAGCCCACCAAATGACCTTTACCGTTAATTGCCGGACTCCCCGAGTTGCCGCCGGAGGTGTGATTTGAAGCGATAAAACAAACGGGCATTTCACCGTCTTCTGCGGCGTATCTGCCGTAATCCTTAAGGTGGTAAAGCTCCACTAATTTTTGAGGAACATAAAACTCCTTGGTGGTTGTATCCATCTTTTCCATTATACCGTCAATGGTTGTGCGGTGTTTGTAAACTGTGCCGTTTTTGGGTTCATACCCCTCAACTTTTCCGTAACTCAATCGTAATGTGAAGTTAGCATCGGGATAGTATTGTTTTCGGTTGCTCATCAATTGCATGATGGCCTTCATGTATTCGGTATCTACCGAGTCTATAATCATGGCAATGGAGTCGTAACGGGGTCTTACCTCACGCGTGTAGGTTCCCGTAACGGCAAGTGCCACCCGGAGTGCGGCATCGTTTTTAAGCGTATTGGCTCGCTCCTCGTTTGAAGCGTTCAGCAAGGCGGTTACTTTTTCTTCATCGCTGAAAATTGAGCTGTTATAAAAGGCTTTGCCGTCGGTATCATTTTCGAATAAGGCTTTTAACTCGGCCGGAGTTACATCCTCGTTGAGGGCGTTTAAGTATTCGGGTGTTTGTGCGGCGAATAATCGGCGATCTACGTTTTTGTTGTAGTTTTTAAAGTGCGAACGTGTAGATTTTTTTAGTTTTTCAACCATTTCATCTCGCTTTTCGTCGTCTAGATTCTCGTTGAGCAACGGAGCGAAGCCGGCGGCGAATTTGAAAATTTCAGGTCCGTAGTGATAATATTCAATCAGCATGGCTCTCGCAAAATCTAACGGAATATAGTCGGTATATAACTCTTGGTAAAGAACGGGAATTTTTGCCCAATCGGTTTTGCCGGTTTTATGAGCTACCTCGGTAAAGTCTTTTTCAAAATCGGCTTTGAGTTGAACGGCGTTGAGGTTTTTGAGTCCCTTATTTTGCCCAATCCATTTTTTCCAAGCATTGCTGATGCCCGATTGTTTTGAGGCGTATTGAATATTCACTTTTCGGTCGGCGTTCATTTCATCGGCAAGAATTTCGAGCGAAATATCACGCATGCCTATTCGGGCCGGATTTAATTGATTTACGGTGTATTCAACCGCGGGTTGAGGCAGGTAACTTTCGGTACGTGCGGGAAAACCAAAAACCATGACAAAATCGTCGGGTTGTGTGCCGTTGAGTGAAATGGGCAGATGATGTTTGGGCGTGTAGGGCACATTTTTTTTGCTGTATTCCGCCGGGCGATTGTCTTTGTCGGCATAAATTCTAAACAGCGAAAAATCACCGGTGTGTCGGGGCCAAACCCAATTGTCGGTATCAAAACCGAATTTACCGATAGAGGAGGGCGGCGCACCCACCAATCGAACATCTTTAAAAATCTCCATTACCATCAGGTAGTATTTGTTGCCGGCGTAAAACGGCTTTACTTCAGCCTCGTAATGATTGTTTTCGGTAGCATCAGCTATGATTTTTTGGATGTTATCTCTTTTTATTTTTTCTCTTTCAGAACCGGTTACGCCGGCGACTATTCCCTCATTTACGGCATCTGTCACATCTTCCATGCGTACGATGAAAGTAGCGG
>PXEK01000261.1 GCA_003564735.1 Cryomorphaceae bacterium | reverse complement strand
GACTGTGTATTGTACTCCCTGCCGGCCATAAGAATATTGGCCAATCCCTCCAGACCTGCCTCGCGTGCTTTTGCTCCTTTGGTTTTTCGCTTCGATTTAAAAGGCAAATAAACATCTTCAAGTTCATCGGCATCGGTAATGTTTTCAATGCGTTTTTTAAGTTCGGGCGTTAAGGCATCTTGTTCCTCAATGGTTTTGAGTACGTACTCTTTGCGCTTTTCAAATGCCTCGCCTTTGGCTATTGCGGTTTGCAATTTGGCCAGCATGATTTCATCCATGGAGCCGGTGACCTCTTTGCGGTAGCGCGCAATAAAAGGAATGGTAGCTCCTTGTTCAAATAAATCGAGGGTTTTTTCCACTTGAGCGGCCGAAACGCCAAACTCTTTCGCCGCCTCTCGAATGATGTTATTGGTCATAATGAAGTTTTGAATAATTTTAGACGTAAAACATTACTGCCGCGTACTTTTGAACACGCAAGTTTTACACGTACTTACTTACCACCGGCCCTTTGCCGAACCGCTTCAAACAGTGTAATTCCCGCCGCTACGGAAACATTGAGCGAATCAAAATTGCCGAGCATGGGAATTTTCACCTCATCATCGCAAGACCTCAACATTTGTTCGCTGATTCCCTTTTCTTCATCGCCAATAACTATGGCGGCGGGTGCGTCTAAAGAGGCTTGATAAATGGTTTTTTGCGCTTTTCCGTGACAAGCGATAAGCGGAATGCCGTACGTTTTTAACAGTTGCTTGGCCTCATTGATGTACTTGGGTTTACACACCGGAATTTGCAGCAGAGCCCCGGCCGAGGTTTTTACCGCATCGGCATTAACGGGCGCCGAGCTTTTGAAAGGCAAAACCAACGCGTGAGCTCCAGAACATAGTGCCGAACGGGCAATGGCACCCAAATTTCGCACATCGGTGATACCGTCAAAAACAACAATGAGCGGAGTTTCGCCACGTTCATAGACCTGCTGTATCACCTCATCTAAAGGTTGAAAATCGATAGGCGCTAAAAAGGCCACACAACCTTGATGGTTTTTTCGAGTGATGCGGTTGAGCTTCATCTCAGGCACGTACTTTACGGGTATTTCCATCATGCGCGCAAGTGAAGCCAACTCCTTTAACATATCGTTTTGCGTGCGCTCTTGAATGAAAAGTCGGTCCACGCTTTTTCCGTTCTCCAAGGCTTCCTTAATGGGGTGAATACCAAATATGGGTTTATCTTCATTGCTGTGCATAAGGCCGTGTATTGAATCGTTTACTGCGGCGACAAAGGTAATGGCTTTTATTACAGTTTTGAATTAGGTTCTCTGCTTATGAAAAAAAGTAGAGGTCTTAGGCGCAAATACATGAATATCGCCCCAAAACACTCTCACCCACAGTTGAGCTTTTAAACTCAGCCTTCATCTCCTTTTTCAATTATTAAAATTAAACCGTAAGTATTAACCCCCGGTGTTATACATATTTGCACAACTATCCGAAACTTGAAAAATAGAAACAGTCTCCATATCTTTGAAAATAACAACAACTTCAATACAATATGGGACTGTTTCGTAGGAACAAAAATAACAACAAGCCAGTTATTCGGCAAATTATAGACTTAATTCCGCCTCACATACTGAGAAAAGTTATTCAACAACACCGATCTGACAAAGGATGCCATAAATACAAGAGATACGACCAATTGGTTGCATTATTGTTCGGACAGCTGTGTCGATGCAGTACTTTAGAGGATATTTCCGTTGGTATTGGGGCTTCAAAGACCTATATTCGAGACTTAGGTTTGCAACATAGCCCGGCCAAATCAACAATGAGCGACGGCAACAAAAAACGTGACTTCAAAGTATTTGAAAGTTTGTATATGAACCTGTTAACTTACTACAGTCACTTACTGAAGCAACACAATTATCGGCAAGTAATCGAAGAAGTTAAAAACAAAACCATACTTATTCGTGATAGTAGCACTATTAGCTTATGTTTAGGGCTTTTTGATTGGGCAAAGTTTCGTACAGCTAAAGGAGGTATCAAAATTCATACTCAATGGGACGAAGCTATGATGCTTCCCAACCTTGTAAACATTAGCGAGGCGGATATTCACGATAGGAAAGGATTTGAGGATGTTATTTTTCCAAAAGGAACGATAATAATTGAAGATAAAGGGTATTGGGATTTTTCTATAATTAAATCACGGATTAAGGCAGATAATGATTTTGTGACACGTATAAAGGAAAATACCGTTTATGAGGTCGTTCAGGAACTAGAATTACCAGATGATAAGGATCAACATATTTTGATAGATGAAATTATTCATCTTACAGGGCAAAAAGCTAAAAAATTAAAAATTGATAGCGTTAAGTTTAGAAGGGTTGTTGCATATCATGAAGATAAAAACACAACCATAGAAATCATCTCAAACAACCTAGACTGGAGTGCCTCAACAATTGCAGAACTTTACAGAAGAAGATGGGATATTGAAACCTTTTTCAAGCTCCTCAAGCAAAACCTTAATATTAAAACATTCGTTGGCACATCGGAAAATGCCGTCAAATCACAAATATTTGTCGCTCTAACAGCCTTTTTATTGCTCGAACTATTGAGAAGAGTAACAGCCAAAGGACAAACAGCATTTTCCAATTTTGTAGAAAAAATCAGAATATGTCTATCATTTTATCTTTCTCTGGATTATGTAATCAATCAAATTAAGCCAAAAGCTCAACGGGCAGGGCCAAAACAAGCAACTTTGGATGACGTAGTGCAGCCAACTTTATTCTAACAGACGGACTTTTTTTCTTAAAAGTTTAATTTTATATCCCATGAAATAGGGGATACAGAGATTTTACAGCTAATTTTGAAAAAGTTTCGGATGAATGTG
>PXEK01000273.1 GCA_003564735.1 Cryomorphaceae bacterium | reverse complement strand
TTTGAATTGTAGAAGTACTATAGATTAAAAAGAAGCCTTCAACATTGTTGAGGGCTTTTTTATTTCCCGCGAGTGACAAACTTAGTTATAAGTAGCCAAATCGATTAAAAAATGACTGTTTTGGCTGAATATAAAATATTATAAGTAGCCAAAAGTGTGTTTTTATACATGGATTTGGCTACTTATAAAAAGAGTAAACAAAACGATTTGTTGTAAATCAATGAGTTGCCGGTTAGGCATCAACAAATAATTCATCTAACTCTATGGATTGTTGCACAAGTTCGTTGTAGTAATTGTTTTCTACAACACCAAAGGTTGTGATGAAAGTGAGGTGAACGCTTTTTGTTCTTCCCGCAACGGATGTGAGAACCTCTGATTTATTGCGCAGCTCGGCAGCATAGCGTTTGTCAATGGTGAAGCCGGCCTTGGAAAACTTTACTTCGCATAAATTAATTACACGGTCTTCACGGTCAATGAGTAAATCTACCTGAGCTCCCGATTTTTCATTTTTTCCGGTCCAACTACCGTACTCGGTGTAAACCGCTTCTACGCCCAGTGCTTTTTTTACGGCGGTAATGTGCTTAATGCAAACCGACTCAAAACTGTATCCTGCCCAAACGTTGTACTTATTTCCGGCTGACAATTTTTGCCATGCTCCTTTCCCTTTAGATTTCCCGGCTTTGAGAAACTTTTGGTAAAACCCCGTGTATTCATCGGTTAATCTGTAAAGGGCATCTTTTGTTTTGGCTTTAAATGGCAAATACCTGCCTATGAAGCCTGATTCAATCAATTCGTCAATCGTTTTTGTAAGCGTACCTCCTGAGGGCAACCCCGTTTTTGCGAGAATTTGTGAGCGGGTGACACCCTTTTTAACCGATGCTACCGCCTCAACCACCTTGATGTGCTTACCCTCATTTTCAAATAGTGATGCGAAAATGTTTTTGAACTCATCTCGCAAATCTCCGTCCTTCGAAAAGCAGAGTCGGTCAACCGCCTGCGCCACACTTTCCCCTTTATTGATTTTATCGAGGTAGTGGGGAACCCCTCCGAATACCATGTAAGCCTGTAATATATCGAACCTACTCCACTTCAGCTTTTTTTCCTTTAAAAACAATTCCGTTTCCCGTAAAGTGAAGGGTTCAAGCCGAAGTCTGCATGTCACGCGGTTGTGCAAGCCCCCTTTATTACGTATCACTTTGTTAATCATATATGCTGCTGCCGAGCCGCATATCACCACTACTAAATCGTCTCGTTTTGAGGCAAAAGAGTTCCAAAAGTGCTCAAATGCCGAAAGGAATTTAGATTTACGGGTCGCTAACCACGGGAACTCATCAATGAAAATCACTTTTTTGCCTTTGCCTTTTTTGGCTGACAAAAAATTCTCTAGCAAGCCAAAGGCTTGAAGCCAACTGCCTGGAGAAGAGAGGGGGAGCGGACTCTTGTAAACGCGTGAAAGCTCTAGAGTGAAGTTTTCAAGTTGATCTTTCATCAGTGCATTGTGTAATCCCGTCAACTCAAAAACGATTCGGTTTTTATACATTTCTCGAATCATGAAGGTTTTGCCCACACGGCGACGGCCGTAAACCGCAAGCAGTTCAGACTTATTCGACTTTATGAGCCTGTTTAAAACCTCACACTCTTTATTCCTACCCGTAAAAGTAATCATAGCATTTATTATATGTAGCCAAAAGTAAGAAAAAAACTTTGATTTGGCTGTTTATATATAATTACAATCAGCCAAAAATGAAATAATATAGCAGATTTGGCTGTATATAAAAATTTATAAGTAGCCAAATATATTAGTTTGAGGTTTATTTGATTTGCGGAATGACTATCTTTGCAATTGAAATTCAGAATAAATTGAAATTCAAAAAATAGAGTATGATAGAGCTAAAACACAACGAATCCGGAGCGACTAAAATTCACTTTGGAAGGCGAGACACCGATTTTTCAAAAAGCACGGCAGGTGATGACTTAAAGTATTTAAAGGTCAGAACCGAGAAAAGTGAATCGGGGTTGATTACATTTCCCTCAGGCGAAAACATTACTGTACTTACTTGGTATGATAAAAAGAAAGCGGATCATGACGGTGAACTTTATGACTTGGCGCGTAAGGCGGGGAGTAAGGCCGCGAAAGTATTGAAGGAAGCTCATCAAGAAAGTGCGGAGGTGGTTCCCGGTGCAGATGTATCGAAGAATGAAATATTAGCATTTGCCGAGGGGTTTCTATTGGAAAGTTACGAGTTTTTGAAGTATAAGTCGAAACCCGAGTCGGGTTCGATGCAATCCGTAGCGGTGATGAGTGATCAAATTTCAAAGGATGACTTGAACGAGCTTAAACAAACGCTAGAGGGCGTTTATCTTGCGCGTGATTTGGTGAACGAGCCTGTGATCACGCTCACGGCCACGGAGCTGAGTAACCGAATGAAGAAGGCGGGCGAACAAGCCGGGTTTGACGTTGAGGTTCTGACCAAAAAAGAAATTGAAGAGCACAAAATGGGCGGACTTTTAGGTGTGAATTTGGGGAGTATTGATGATCCCACGTTCAACATTATGGAGTACAAATCGCCCGATGCAAGAAATAATAAGCCTATAGTTCTTGTGGGTAAAGGGATTGTTTATGATACCGGCGGGAATAATATCAAGACGGGCGGTTACATGAGTAATATGAAGAGTGATATGGGAGGGGCGGCCGCGGTTACGGGTATTATGTATGCGGCGGCTAAGAATAAACTGCCTATTCATCTTGTAGGACTCGTGCCGGCTACGGATAACCGCATTGATAAAAATGCACTGGTTCCCGATGATGTTATTACTATTAGTGACGGCACCACGGTTGAGATTCAAAACACCGATGCTGAAGGTCGGTTGGTTTTAGCTGATGCGTTGGTATATGCCCGAAAATACGATCCGGAGTTGGTGTTGGATTTTGCCACACTTACGGGAGCAACAGCCGCTGTAACGGGGTCGTTTGGTATGGGAATGATGGGAACTGCCGATGATGGAGTTAAAGCTGAGGTTAAGCGCTGCGGCGATCATGTTTATGAGCGTTGTGTCGAATTTCCTTTTTGGAAAGAGTATTCTGAATTATTGAAATCTGAGATTGCCGACATTAAAAATATTGGCGGCCCCGTGGGCGGCGGTACAACAGCAGGTAAGTTTTTACAGCACTTTGTTCGCTACCCGTGGCTGCATTTTGATATTGCCGGTTGTGCTTTTATCACGAAAGCTGAGGCATATAAACCCATAGGCGGCACCGGGGTTGGGGTGCGCATGGTGTATGAATATCTCAAGAATTTGAGAAGTAAGTAAAACGAAAAAAAAAAGGGACATTTGATAGCAAATGTCCCTTTTTTCTTTTGTGGAGCATAACGGATTCGAACCGTTGACCTCTACACTGCCAGTGTAGCGCTCTAGCCAACTGAGCTAATGCCCCGTTTTTGGAGGCGCAAAAGTAAATTAAAAATACTTTTACAGCGCAGCCTTTTTGTAATTCTCTTTAAAAAACCGGATGTAGGTGTCGAGGTCCTTTTCTTTATACATGGTAGCGTAGTTGGTGTAGGACACGACAAACCGAATGTATTCCGCATCATTTAAATCTTTTACATTGCCCTTGTTTTTAGAAAATGCCCGGTAATAGTTTATAGCCTTATCGGCATCACTAAAGTCTTTCACACTCACCATTTGCAACTCATCATTGAACTGGATGGGAGAGAGTTGCAGGTTTTTAGTTCGGTAATTTTTGCGGTTGAAGTCTGATATTTGCATACGCAAAGAACGTGTGTTTACCGAGCCGTCGGCAGGTAGCAGAACAATAAATAAATGCCTTTCATTTGCGTCGTATTCGTAAGGTGACTCCTCAAGTGCGGGGGCATTTTCTTCAGCTTCTCTTTTTTCGACAGCTTGTATGGCTTCTAAGTAAGCTTGTGCTTCTTGGCTTATGTCTTTATCTACGGTGTCGTTTTTGTTTTTCACGGTTTGTAATTCCATAATCATGGCGTCTCGACCTTGCTCTTTACCCACTGATAAGGCATAAATGAGTTCGAACTTGGGTCCGAAGGTAGTTTCACCGTAAACTTCCATGCCTTCGCGTGCATTTTCAATGGTAACCGCATAAAGTTCACGTTTAAAGAACCCGTATGTTTTTTCGTAGTGTACGGTAGCCTCCTTAAGTAACTCATTTTCTCGCTCTAAGAATGAGGGGTCAAGGATGATTTTGGCGTAATCAGTATCGGGAAATTCGTTCAGCACTTTATTTTTATAGTACTCAGCACGCTCATCATTATGAATCTCGTCATTCATTCGATATAGCCTGTAGTATGTACTCGCCAAATTCATATGCTCGGGAAAGCGTTGGTTGAGTTCTTCAAACGTTTCAATGGACTTTTCGTGATCGTCTAATTTTTCTCGGTACACAATACCTTTTTGGTAGTAAGCTTCCATGATGAGGGTATCTGAGGCAGCTCTTTTCTCCTCTGTGAGCGGCAAATCTTTAAGGTAATAACTATATTCACGCCAGTCGTTGGAAATTTCAATGGTATCGCCTGATTCATCTACAATAAAGCCGGCGGTATCGGCGTCTGACTTGTTGAGGTCTTCGTAGTTTTGGACTTGCCTTTTATCGCTGCGTCGCCAGTCGTCTTCATTTTGTCGGGTTCCCCAAATCCTTTTAAATTCGTCTTCACCTGCTGCAACGGTTTGTGGATTGTAGAAATACCATTTTCCGCCGCCGCCCATTCCGGGGAGTTGCTGCATGCCGTCACCGTCGTCTAATCCCATTTCTCTTCTAAATTCGGCCGCCTCCAGCTCGGCTTGTTCGCGTCTTTCTCTTTCCTCCCGTTCGCGTATTACTTTGTCAAAAATCTTTTCGCGTTCTTTAGGCGACATTTGAGCCAGGCGCTGCAAACTATCCTGCTCTGTAATCACATTAATATGTTTAACGAGTTCTGTTAGGTTTTCAGCCAGCTTTACCAACTCTTCATAACGCTCATGTTTGGGGTCTAAAAACTGAACGGTACTGTCATAGTACATTTGGGCGGGTTCGTATGAAGGTTCAGCAAAGTATATGTCGGCTAATTTCAGGAATGAGCGTCCTTTTTGCTTGGTGTCGCCCATACTTGCGGCGGTGGATTTTTTGAGGTTCTCCTTAGCGGCCTCTAAGTTGCCTTCATTGTAATCCATTTCGGCCAACGCATAATAAATACGGTCTCTAAACTCGATGTATTTTTCGTCGTCGAGCATGTCGAGCAGTTCTTCGCGTACTTTTTCTCCACCGCCCTCACCGTCGTAACACATGGCGCGTTCAATACGGGCAAAGAATACTTCACGGTAGTTGAGGTTGATGTCCACGACTTTTGTAAACTCTTTACTTGCATTGTCGTATTCCCCCATTTCCTTATACATTTGACCCATGAGGAAAATGAGGCGTGATTTCACCCTTTTTTTGCGTATTTCATCAATGGCGAGCCTAAGTTCGGGAATAGCTAAGGGGTAATTTTTTTGCCTGATGAATAAATCTGCCGTGATGAGCCTGGCCATGGTCACGTACTCTTCCTCCAGTTCACTTTCGGCCTCAACAAGTCTCAATACGCGCTCGGCCTTTTCGTAGTCCTCTCTTTCTACATGGGTTCTGGCCAGCCAAACCATTGAAGGCAGAGCTGAGTTTTTATCTTTAAATTTCTTTGATACAAACTCGAAAAACTTTTTGGCTTCTAAAAATTCGCCTTTGTAAAAATTGGCTTTACCCATTAAAAAGTAGCAATCGTCGATCCACTCGACATGTTCTTTACCGCGCCTTTCAATGGAGTGCAAATTGATTACCCGGGTACATTTTTCAATTACCGTTTCCATGTTACTCATCATGAACTCTCGGTTTTCCTCAACTGAGCTTTTAAAAACGGGTAACATTTTATCGTAGTCGTCTTCCACGTTTTTTTCCATTTCCAACTCATCGAACTTGATGATTTCCTTGGAGTTAAAGTATCCGTTGAAGCGAGAATTTAGGTTGTGATAGGTACGGTGTGCCCAGCCCGTCTTCTTGGTCGAGCAACCTCCGGCAATCAAAATGGTGCACAGGGTTCCGACCAAAATAAGCAGTGAAATTGAAAATATGCCGGCGATTTTTTTGGACACGGTAAA
This sequence comes from Cryomorphaceae bacterium, assembly GCA_003564735.1. Lineage (GTDB taxonomy): Bacteria > Bacteroidota > Bacteroidia > Flavobacteriales_G > Salibacteraceae > Salibacter. The sequence continues at coordinate 6,615 of PXEK01000273.1, read as the reverse complement.
TTCTTTGAATCCTAACTAACGCTAAAACAATCGGTTTAGTGTCATAAATTAGCGATTTTTTCGAAAAGTCCAAAAGTACAACGACTTCAATGAAACTTCTTTTTAAAAGGTGGTTTATTTTTCGGTCATGATTTTGATATGCCGTAATTTTGAGTTTATGGAAATGATAATGGTCAGAACCTTTTGATCCGGAGTGAAATGGTGAGAATCTTTTTGATATTTTTTTTGATCGGAGCCTTTTGGCTATCGGCTAAACCCGTTGTGGCACTGGGTGATAGCACGTGGGTTGTCGATGCGGAAGTGTTGATTCACCATGAGAAACTGCATGAAAAGGCACAACTTGAAGCTGTTGATGAAAAGCCACACTTTTTGGAGCGGTTTGTTTACGGGAAGTCGGGCCGAACAGAAGGGGCTAAGGCCAAAAAACTACCCGCTGCCATCATCACCGTTTTGTTGGGCCCGCTCGGCGGACACCGTATTTACTTAGGAACAGACGTAAAGGTCCCCGTGATATATGCGCTCACTTTGGGGGGCGGGTTCGGACTTTTACCGTTATGCGATTTGATTGCTATACTAGTGACCGGCGACATTCATGAATACGCCGATAGTTCAAAAATTATCATGTGGGTTGAGAAACTTTCAAAGTGATTTTTGAGATGTGTTATGAACGACTTCGAACAGTTTTAACAGGGTTTTAATCGTTTGTGTAAGAGGGGCGGAGTTAACTTAATCATATCTAACTTGTTTCGTGTTTTAAAGCGTCACAGGCGCTTACCTTCGTGCATCGTGTTACAACCGAATGAAGTGAGAACGCTTGCCCGGCTCATGAGCGTTCATCGCGAAAAACGTGGCGCAGTGCTTTGCCTCGTTTGCAACGAGGCAGCCCGAGGTAGCCGTTTATAACACCACATTATTGCTTCACCGTTTCAAACCAAAACTACATTAACAAATTCCTTTTCGCCGTTAAGCGTAGCGGGACGCTACGCTTGTTCAAACACGGCCTCCGGCCGGAATGATATCCGGAATATTAAATAAGTGCGTCATTAAAAGTAGTATTGATTCCGGCGGTTAGCCGGAGTATTATTGAAGCAGAATGAAGTTTATGACGACACCTGACTCACGATATAATTGCTTAAAAATCAACGGTTAAGGTCGACCACAACTAAACTTTTATTTTTATTCGGTACGGTATTTGAATTGCGGATATTCATGAAATCGTATCTGATAATTTTCACATTAGTACTAGCCGGAAGCATACAAGCTCAAAAGGATACAACCCACATACATCATTTTACTTCAGGTGAACTTTCCACTTTGATTGTTTACGAAGACAGCAGGAAAGGAAAAGCCCGCGCATTTGATAAAACCGGTAAAGAAATCTACAATAAACGAGTTCGGAAATATGCCGGACACGCAACTGTACATTTCACACATTACCCGAACGGAGCAGTAAAAATTGCTCGTTACTCTTCCGCACCCGACGGAGGCATACAATGGCAGAGAATCACTACCGAATTTGCTGAAGACGGTACCATTACGAGAGAAACAAAAGAAGACAATGATTTGATCTACAATCCTCCGCATTATCCCTTGCATCGTCCCATTCAGCCGAGAATGCCCGACCTGCCGCAACAACCCGAAAAACCAAAGCCGAAACCGCAACCAAAACCCGAGCCTGTAAAGCCCGAAAGGAAAGAACAGCCCCAAAGAAAAAAAGAGGTTATCACCTGTGCATCCATCCATCAAAATCAAATTTACTTGGTGAATCACACGCCTCACACGCTACTTTTTACCTTTAAAGATCGCGGCGAAAACAGTATATTTCATTTAGAACCCGATACACGACAAAAAGCCGTGAGCTATATTACTGCCGATATTACTCAGCCTCCTCAACATCAATTAAAGTACAGTTTTGAAATCAGCGAAGAAGGGGAAAAATCTCGTCGCAAAGCTCAAATCAAACTCGTTGAGGAAAAAGTACAAAAAGAACAGCTTAAAACGGAATATATTTTTCATTTGTTCGAGAGTGGAGTGGAATAGGAAGAGATTGGCGTTCGTAATGCTTCAATAAAAAAAGTTTAGTGCTTTGTTATATTCAGGTTGATAAGTGTAATCAGGCTCCTACTTTAATCAGTATGTGAGATTTGTTTATGTGAGCTCACTTAATCATCTTTACTTTGTTTCGTGTTTTGTTTAAGCGTCACAGAGACTTACATCCGTGCACCGCGTTTAAAACGCGGTGCAGTACTCTGCCTCGTTTACAACGAGGCAGCCGGAGGTTGGCGTTTAAAACGCCACATTATTTGTATTTCCTTCACCGTTTCAAACTAAAACCACATTAACAATACCTTTTTCGCCGGAATAGTCAACGGCGCTGCTGAATTTGTAATCTTCGGGACGTGTTACGATTTCTTGTCGTACGGGATTTTGATGAATGTAGTTGATGCGCTGCTCAATCCAATCAGGATATTGCATGAGGAGGGGGTGGAAACCGTCACGCCATACTTTGTAATTCTCGGCGCGTTGGGTTTTTCTTGCTAAAAAATCAAATCGATCCAACATCCAGTCTCTTCTACTCTCACCGATCTCCAAAATTTCCTCGCTTAACCTTTTAGAAGTGAATTTTTTAAAATCACGCATGATGTGTGTTAGGGCAGTTCCTTTTCTCGCTCTCGCGAGAAGGTGCAAATGGTTGGTCATTAGTACCCAAGCAAAAACATCAAGTCCTTTGTTTTTTATACAGTAATTTAAAGAGTCGGTGATAATGTATTTGTATTCCGGACGGGTAAAAACATCGATCCAATCAACAACGGTGCATGTTGTGAAATAAACCTCATTTTCATCCCCGACTTTATATCCTTGGCTCATTTTAAAGTTTTTGGCAGTTAATGTAGCAAAATAAGTGGATTTTTTTGGAAAGTAATGCTTACATAATTCGATTTTTGATTTTGCAATGTATAGGTCATTAATAATTGATTCGTTTTGTGGGATTTAATAGGTTTGTTTGGGCGTTGTAAACGCCCTTTTCCGACTGCCTCGTTGCAAACGAGGCAGAGCGCTGCACAGCGTTTGAAACGCCTAAAATAACAAATATCTTCACTTTCCTATATCTCCTACATCCAACCCCTCTCCGAACTTTCAATTTTGTACAATACCAGGTTGTAGAGTTTCATCGCTTCCTCGGCGGGAATGTGGGGCATGTCCTCACTGCCGGCGGCGGTGTGGAAAACGAGGGTGGCCAAGCCGCGGCGCTTTTGCCAGTAAGATTGCAGGTAGTCGATGTTTTGCAGTTTGTAAAACTTGAGGCTGAGGCGGGAGGTGAAAAAGTGGCCTTTTTTGATTTCGACCAGCTCGGTACTTACACGCATACGAACCGATCGCTGATACAACAGCAACCACCAAGCGGCAACAGGTATAAATAAGGCCACGGGAATAAAAAAGTACCAGTGGAATCCCTCGTAAATGAGGTAGCCGGCGGCCAAAGCGGCGGGGATGATCGCCTGTCTTAAAAACAGCCTGATGAACAGGTAGTAATTGGCTTGGTATTGTACAAATTTACCGGTGTAGCGCTCGGGGTAAAACTTTTGCAGGACTTCAATGAGTTGCGCGTTGGTACAACCGGGAACGCTAACGGTTTTTTGGTCGCTCACGCCTTTGCTCACGGCTTGTTTTACAACCAAGGTTTTGAGTCCGATGAGGTTCCGCAGCGGGTTGCTTTTCCACTTGAAATACTGGATTTTATTGCGCGGGATGTGGTATTCGTTGCGCTTAAAAAGTCCGCTTTCCATTTTGAGTCCGCCCGCGCCCAAATAAAATTTCAGGTTAAAATGCCGCAGCGTAACCCGAATGAGCGAGTACAACACCGAGATAATCAAAAAAGCCGCCACGGTAAAGGGCAGCATGATGACCATTCGGTTTAAAAACGTTTCGCCGATTTCCTCTAAATACGGCTCAAACGGACGCATCAAAAACTCTTCGTACTGCCATAAGTAACCGTTAATCAGCGCAAAAAGCACCAACCCGGATTTTAAATGATTTTCCGTCAATCCCACCTTCAGCACCTTGCCCAATCCCAAACTGATGAGGGGCTCGCCATAGGTCTCAATTTGCTCCTCTGTTGTCGGGGGCGGGTTCTGACCGTTATGAACAGATTCATTATTATTTTCTCGGTCAGAGCCGGACTCGGCCTCATCCTCCGCACTCACTTTTTCTTTTTGCCGCAACAAATAGGAGCGCAAGGCCTCGGCATAAGAGCGTTCCAGCGCTTTGATTTCCAGCTCCTCGCCGGAGCTGCCCGCCGTTTCAATTTTGAGTCCCACCACTTTAAGCGCGCGCTGAACGGGATTTTGGGTAATGTGCACGGTTTGAATGCGTTGGAAAGGGATGTTGGTTTTTTCGGTTCTGAGTACGCCCTGTGTGATGACAAAGTGGTTTTGCTCCACCAAAAAATAAAAATTGCGGTATTGCAAATAGGCGGCGACAGATTGAAAAATCAAAATAAATAAAAAGATGTACGCGATGGATCGCTCCAGAAATCCCGCAGAATCGCTGATGAATACCAAAATAAGCAGCGGTAAAAATCCTTGTAGCGAGCGGCGCAAATTGAGCAGGAACATGACGGCAGCTCCGGCCGGAGATTGGCGCCTCGGGATATGTAAATCATCCAGGTTATTCATACTCACTGCTGAGTTTGGTGATGTAATCGCGCAGTTTTTGGGCGCGCTCTTTGTGCAAACCTTGAATCACCATATCGCTGCTGCCGCCTCCGGCGGTGTAAACACGAACCGAGGCCAAATCAAACAACCTGCCCAAAGGGCCTTGACTGATTTCGCAATGCTGGATGCGATTGAACGGGATGGACGATTGCGTAAAAAAGATGAGTCCGCTTTTGTAGCTGATGTCCTTGGTGCGAATGGCATACCCTTTAATATCAAATCCTTTGATGTCTAAAATGAGCAGGAGCGTGAGTAAAACCGCCCACGGAATAAGCCAGTGATACCACACCATATCGCCGAATAGTGTCCAAAAGGTGAGCACCAAAGCGGCCAAAAAGAAAAAGATGCCGCGACCCAACAGGCGCATGTACAAAAAATCTTTTTCGAGGCCCGTAAAATCGGCTTCCTCCAGCTCGGGCAGCTCATCGGGCGGAATTAATTTGTTTTCAAAGCTCATGGATGTTTGATTTAGAGTGAGCTAAATGTTTAAAGTAGGATTTGAGTACCGCGTCGTTTTCCTTGCGCGGGGTAAAAACTTCAAGAATAACGGAACTTTGGTAGTCGGGTTGTAAAATGGTGTTTAAATGCGTTTTAAACTCCGTTTCATCTTGCGCGCTGAGGTAGTTGACCAAAAAATTCTCGGCAATGCCTTTTGCGTTAAAGTTGTGGTTGGATTCAAAATGCTGTTCCAAGGCCTCCGTGGTGCGCGGCCCCGGCAAAATGCGGAAAATATTTCCGCCTCCGTTGTTGATTACAATGATACGTAAATTATCGGGCAGGTGGTTGTGAAACAGCGCATTGCTGTCGTATAGAAAGGAAAGGTCGCCCGTAACCGCCCACACGATTTTATCGGTGCGCAGTGCGTGCCCCGCGGCTGTTGAAATGCTGCCGTCAATACCGCTGGTGCCCCGGTTGGAGTAAAATTCTACATCGCTGCTTTGATTAAAAAGTTGAGCGTAACGCACCGGCGAGCTGTTGGCCAAATGCACAATGCCCGAGGTGATGTGCCGGCTCAACAACTCAAAAACCTTAAAATCGCTCCATTGCACATCGGCGGTAAATGCTTTGTGCGCCTTAACCGTTTCATCCTCTTGTGATTGCCAAAATTCGCGATAGTCGTTTTTGCGCGGGGAAAGATCCAACGCGTTAAATAACACATCGGGTTTTACGGGAATGTGCCGCGTGAGTTTTTGGTAGGTATCCAGCATAAAATCAGACTCATGCACGTGCCAGTGCGCCTTGATGTCAAAATTCCTCAGCAGCTTCTTAATCATTTTCGATACCACCGCCGTACCCGTAGTAATGAGCAAATCAGGTTGCAGGCGTTGCAGCAGCGCTTCATCGGTTGTATTGATGAGTCGGTCAATACACGGGAAAAACAGCGGGTGGTGGAGGTTTGAAACCGTTTCGGTAAATACAATCACACCCTTTTCAGCGAGTTCCGTTATTTTTTTGTTCAGAGCCGGATCCGGGTCATTCATTCCGGCCAATACCGTAATGCGCGGACTGTCGTTCCATTCCGATTGCAATTCCTGTATGGTTTTATCGGTCAGAGCCGACTCCGCAGCGGTAAAGGAGATGTTTCGGGTGCGATCGGCGGGGATTTTATCGGTTTGATCGTAGAGCGGCTCCCGAAACGGGACGTTCAAGTGAACGGGTCCCGGGTTGATGTGGAGCGCCGTCTCCAGCGCCTTGTTGATAAGGAAGTTGTTGTAAACTAAGGTGTCTCGGTCTTGGGGTTCCGGCTGTAAAGAATCACTAAAAACAGTGTGTTGTTCCAGTACCTTGTGTTGGCGGATGGTTTGTCCGTCGGCTTGGTCAATCCACTCGGGCGGTCGATCGGCAGAGAGGACAATGAGCGGGATGTTTTGGTAAAACGCCTCGGCAACGGCCGGGTAAT
>PXEK01000093.1 GCA_003564735.1 Cryomorphaceae bacterium | reverse complement strand
GACTGTTTTTTGCCGTTAAGAAGAAAATAGGCAAACTCGGTTTGTGCTGCCTAATCCTCTTGGCCAACGTAAAACCATCTACCTTGGGAAGCATCACATCTAAAACGCATAAGTCAAAATCATTAGCCAACAACACTTCATATGCTGACTCACCATTCGTGGCACGTTTTACTTCGAAATTCTTTTCAGTTAAATTGTCTTCTATAACAAAGCCGAGATTATCATCATCTTCAACCAGGAGGATTCTGGGGGTAACCATATCACTGTAAATTGTGTGTTATTACTAAGACGTAAAACTCGGGGCATTTTATGCCTGAGCCGGCAGAATTACCGAAAATGTACTTCCTTTCCCCTCTTCACTTGTTACCTCAACTCGGCCTTTATGCTTCTCCAGCACAGAGGCTACGAAGCTCAAACCGATTCCAAAACCCTTAACATCGTGAACATCTCCCGTGGGCACACGATAAAACTTATCAAAAATACGTCGCTGTTCCTTCTTGGGTATCCCGATTCCGGAGTCACTAAATCTAATATGAATTTCATTTCTAGTATTTTCGGTTGTAATCACCACCTCGGGTTGCTCCAAACTGTATTTCACCGCATTATCAATAATATTATTAAATGCGCCGTAAAGCAACTGCTCATCACCTTCAACATGATAAGCCCGCGCGTTCAAGTTTAAAGTTAAACTCCCGCCTGCCGCACTCACGTTGAGCTGAAAGGCCTTACTACATCTTTTCAAAAGGTTATGTAAATCAATACGCTCATTACCGCAAGCTTTTACTCTCCCGCTTTCCGGTGCAAGTTGCAATATCCTGCTCACATGACTTTGTAACCGCTCATTTTCGGTTTTTATAATCTTTGCGTACGTCAATAATCGCTCAGGATGCTTTGTAATGTCGGACTTCAACAAAACATTAGCAGATAAATCAATCGTGGAAAGCGGCGTTTTAAACTCATGCGTCATATTATTGATGAAATCTGTCTTTATCTCACTCATTCGTTTCTGCTTCAATATAATATACAGAGTAAGAGCAAAAAACAGAATAACGAAAAACACCAATATTGAGGAGTAAATCCAAAACTCCATTTTAGCCCAAAGCGACTTATTTCTGTTGTGAAAATATACACTAAAATAATGGCCGTCATCTTCATCCCAACTTACCGCCGGCATCTCAATATTTAGGTCTTGATCAGCGTCTGACGAAAACTCAATAACCTCGTGATACACAATCGTATCATTGAAACAATCATAAATGTTAAACTTGAAATCCTCACGAATATCCGTATTCATAAACTCCGCCTTTAAAAGCGACTTCAAGTAATAAGGATGCAATGTGTCTTGAGTTCTAACCCGAAAAAAGTTATTGTCAATTTGCGTCACAGGCTCTTGAAGCATAGTGCTGTCACCCGCGTGTTTTTGTATCGTGTGTACCACATTGGTCAGAGCCGACGAAACCGTACCCTCAAAATGATTTTGCTCCAAAACCAGCGCCCTTCTTACCCAAAAAATTTGTGTAATAACAAGCGCGAGCAAAAGTGTCGTGGCGAAAAATATGAGAATGCGTATGGTTCTTCTACTCATGCGGATAATTTATCAAGAAAAGTTGATATTCATCTAACCTCAAAAGTACATTGCACAAGGTAATTACGCGACAAAATATTTTAGGGTATTCATCGAAGAGTAAAACAAAGATATTGACTCAAGCAAAAACTCAACTCAGAAATACAGTCAGGGTAGAAAGTCCAAAACAAGAACACTAACAAACACGGTAAATTTTACCGAATTCATACCTCATATCAAATGCACTTGAAGTAATCAAAAGGTTCTTTACAATCTTGACATTGGTAAAGGGCTTTACAAGCTGTTGAACCAAACTGACTCACCATTTCGGTATTTTCAGATTTGCATTGTGGGCAGCGCACCACTTTTTTGCTTCCCGTGAGGGCACTTTTATCGGTTGTTTTTTCAGCGGGTGGTGCAATACCGTACTCCTCCAGTTTTCTCCTTCCCTCATCAGTAAGCCAGTCGGTTGTCCAAGCCGGAGATAGTACCGTAACTACTTCCACCTTTTCAATTCCCAAACCCTGTAAGTGTTCTTTAATATCACTTTCAATTCGCTGCATAGCCGGGCATCCGGAGTAAGTAGGCGTAATAGTAACACGTACAATATTATCGAATTTTTGAACTTTACGTACCACGCCCATATCGGTAACTGTAAGTACCGGTATTTCCGGGTCTGTTACGTTTGACAATTCTTCGTATAATTCTTCTTCTGTGTAATCTGTTACTGTAGCCATAATACTCTTTTTTACCAAGTGGCATCAGGGTAGGCTCTGGGAAGGTATTGCATTTCTGCCAAAATAAAACCTAATTCCTCAGAGTGAACCCCCTTCAATCTACCTCCTGACTGCATCCAGGTATCTTCAGGCGGTAGTTTCAATGTAGCTTCTTCAAAAACCTCTTTTACCTTTTGAAACCATTTTGCTTTCAATGGTTTTAAATCAGGAGCGATTCCCGCTTCTATTAAAATGTCATCAACCTCATCCATATCAAACATTTCACCCGTGTACATCCAAAGGTTGTTTGCGGCAGTTTGCATTTTTTCGTGGCTCTCTTCCGTACCGTCACCCAATCGAATCACCCAATCGGCATTGTGTTTTACATGGTAAGTGACCTCTTTCAAAGATTTTTGAGCAATTGCCGCCAATTGACTGTCTTTAGACTTAACTAATTCATGCAAGAATAAATAGTGAAAAACGTCGAAGTAAAAGGAGCGCATAATGGTTCTTCCCCAATTTCCGTTTGGTTGCTCGGCAAGTAAAATATTTCTAAAATCTTGTTCATAGCGACGGTAGGCTAAATCATCCTCGTCGCGATT
>PXEK01000034.1 GCA_003564735.1 Cryomorphaceae bacterium | reverse complement strand
CATCCAAGCACCCGCGCGTTTGCCTGCCCTCGGAAAAAAATCGGCATAAAAAACGGCCAAATGTGCACCGGTTTCGTCTTTTACCTCGTAAGTTTTTACATCTTCATGATATTTGGGGATGTCATCGCGTTGTTGAAAAGTGATTCCAAAGAGTTTACGAGCGGTTTCAAATACACCCTCAACGGTATTTTCCAGCTTAAAGTAAGGCTTGGTAAGCTCGTCGTCAACATCGAACTTTTCCTTTTTAAGTTTTTCACTGTAGTAATTAAAATCCCACCGTTGCAGCGCATCAATACCATCTGCTTTTTTAGCGTATTGAGCTACTTCTTCCACATCGCGTTCAGCTCCGGGTCTTGCTTTTTCGTGCAAATAATCTAAAAACTCACTCACCTTTTTTGGCGACTGAGCCATACGTCGTTCAAGTACGAAATCGGCATGAGTATCATAACCCAACAACCGGGCACGTCGCAGTCGTAGTTTCGTTATTTCTTTAATGACGGGCTCATTGTTCCGCTCGTTATTTTTGTAGGCTCTTTGTCCTGAGGCCATAAACATTTTCCTTCGCAAGTCGCGGTTTTTCACGTACGTCATAAAAGGCAAAAAGCTGGGATAATGCAATGTAAACACCCATCCTTCTTTCCCTTTTTCCTTTGCGGTTTCTTTAGCAGCCTCTTTATGGGAAGCCGACAAACCTTCAATTTCAGACTCATCTAAAATATGTAATTCGTAATCGTTGGTTTCTTTAAGGGCATTTTGACCGAATTGCAGCGATAATTTAGCGAGCTTAGTATCGATATCCCGCAGTTCTTGCTGTTCTTTTGAGTTGAGTTTAGCCCCGTTGCGCTCAAAGCTCAGGTATGTTTTTTCGAGCAGCGTTTGTTGATCGGCTTCCAAATTAAGGTCGTCGCGTTGCTTCCAAACAGCTTCCACCTTTTTGAATAGTGCGTTATTCAGTAAAATATTGTTTTTATGTTCGGTCAGAACCGGGGAGATCTTTTGAGCAAGGGCATCCATTTCATCGTTAGTTTCTGCCGAATTGAGATTAAAAAAAATGGATGACACAAAATCGAGTTCACTACCGCTAAACGCCAAGGCTTCGATGGTGTTTTTGAAATTCGGTCGCGCCGTATTCTCGACAATTTCGCGTATTTCTTCATTCTGTTTCTCTACACCCTTTTCAACGGCAGGAACGTAATGTTCCAATTTAATTTTATCGAAAGGTGCCGTACCAAAAGGCGTAGTTAAGTCGTTTATCAAAGGGTTTTTCATCGTATCATTTTTCGTGATGCGAAGGTAAAGGAAAGCAAAAAGAGCAGGTCAAGAACCGGCACCGTTTAAAGTGCATAAAGCCAACTTAACAGCGTTTAACGCGATAAATTTTGAAAATCAATTCTTTACCTGTTCATTTGCATAATATTAATTCAAAGAACAGAATATTATGGATTTAAAGAAGATTTTTGCGGGAACATTTATCACCGCCTTAGCTTTAGGAACCGGCCTAAATGCACAAGTTAGACAACAGCCTGCGCAGCAGCAACAGCAGATGCAGCCTCAAATGCAACAGCAAGCTCCCAATACGGAGGTAAGTGATAAAGAACTTGAGAAGTTCGTCAACATTGCCATGGAGATGCAAAAATTACAAGACGGGGTCGAAGAAGAAATGATGGGAATTTTGGAAAAAAACAACTTAAATGTTGAGAAGTTCCAAACGATTCAACAAGCGCAACAGATGCCCGGAAGTGAAGACGGAGACCTTCCTGATGGCGTTTCGCAAGAAGACATGCAGGGTTACAGTGCGGCCATGAGTGAAATTCAACAAAAGCAACAACAGAATCAAGAAAAAATGATGCAGCTTATTGCTGAAGGTGGAATGGAGATGCAACGTTTCCAAGAAATTCAAATGGCTTTACAACAAGATCAAGGATTACAAGAGCGCTTTCGTTCGATGATGGAATAGTTCCTCAATATTATAAAGTAATAAGCGGGTTTTGCCTATGATAGCGCAACTCCCGCTTTTTTATGTTTTTTATGTGGCTTTGTAAAGTTCGCCGCCTCTCAACGGTAATAAACCCACCCCTTCCCTGCAAAAAATTATGACCCGGGATGTTGAAATGATAATTTCAAAATAAACGCTGTTTCAATAAAACAGTTTATTATTGAAGTCGTATTAATGACTTTGAGAAAAGATGAAAAACATTGCAATTTTTGCTTCAGGCACCGGCTCTAACGCCGCTGCCATAATGGATAGGTTTATAGAATATGACGATATTTTTGTAAGCCTTGCCGCAACTAACAAACCCGACGCCGGAGTTTTGGATGAAGCTCATGAAAGAGGCGTGCCTACGCGTGTATTCACAAAAAAAGAACTACACGATGAAGATTATATGCATGATTTACTCTTGGGTATTGATGTTGTGGTTCTCGCAGGGTTTTTACTCAAAATTCCACCATTTTTGGTAGAAGCCTTTCAAGGTCGAATGATTAACATTCACCCCTCATTGTTGCCTAAATACGGGGGAAAAGGAATGTACGGAATGCGTGTTCATGAAGCCGTGCTGGAAAACAACGAAAAAGAGTCAGGTATTACGATTCATTACGTAAGTGAGAATTATGATGAAGGTGATATCCTAAGGCAAGAAAAAGTGAGCATAAGCCAACGTGACACGGCACGAACCATTGCGTTAAAGGTTCAAAAATTGGAACACGAGCACTACCCAAAAATTGTGGAAAAGTTAGTACGTTCGCTACCCGAAAATTACGACTAACGGCGGTCGGTTTTTATCGAATTAGAATGGTTGTATTGTTTAGCCTCACTACTTTACCGACATTTACCAAAAAACGTTTTAAGTAATTACTCTTTAAGGTCAGTAATCCACTCTTTCGTT
>PXEK01000002.1 GCA_003564735.1 Cryomorphaceae bacterium | reverse complement strand
CTTTGATGATACTTACATTGGCGAAACCGAAATAGGTGAGCGTCAATTACAAGATACGTTGGAAATATCCTTGGGTCGGGATAATAACCTTGTTATAAAACGCACGGGCAGCAAGGAGTTGCGAGAAAAGAGGTTTTTGTCCAATAACAACGTACAAACAACGGGTTGGGAAATTGAAACCCGCAATAACAAAAGGTCGCCCGTGACTATTGTGATACAAGACCAATATCCGTTGGCTCAAAGGTCAAGCGTTGATGTGGAGTTACATTCGGGCTCCGGGGCTGAAGTTGATCCCAAAAAGGGTGAATTACAATGGCGAATGACCATCGAACCCGGTGAAACTAAAAAGGTGAATTTTGGGTACACCGTGAAATACCCGCGCGGCTTGTTTGGCGAGTCAAGATAACCAAAGAATGGATATAGATGGTGTTTAAACCTCGTTCAAGTGGTGAAATCCACGTATTGTCACATCGTTTCGTATTATGTTTTCTGAGCCGCCGTAAATGAGGTAGAGTTCTGATTTAGTAGCGCTTTCTTTGAATTTATTGAGGTTTTTGAAAAAGGCGGTTTGTAAGGTTTTAGCGTATTTGATTTCTACTGCCTTTAAAATAAGCCCATCTTCAATCAATAAGTCGATTTCCGTGCCTTTTTGGTCTCTCCAAAAGTAAAACTCTTCTCGGGTTTTAAGGTTGAGTGCATTTTTAATTCTTTCTAAAATGATGAAGTTCTCAAACAATTGCCCCTGAGCAAAGTGCACTTGAAAATCGTTTTTGTTTCGTATTCCCAATAAGTAGGCCGCCAGGCCGGTATCGTAAAAATATATTTTTGGTGTTTTCACCAATCGTTTATTGAAGTTTTTATGATACGGGCGCAAACGGAAAGCAATGAATGAAGCTTCCAACAAGTTCATCCAAGAATTTACGGTTTTATTATCTATGCCTAAAGTGTTGCCTATGTTGCTTTGATTAAAAAGTTGGCCCGTGCGTCCGGCTAAAAGTCTGACAAAGTTTTGAAAAGTATTTAAGTCCTTGATGTTTTTAATTTGTCTTACATCACGTTCCACATAGGTTTGTACATAATTGGAATAAAAATCAGAAGCATCAATTTCTTGCATCCATTTACGGGGGTAAGAGCCATAGAGTAAGTAGTCCTCTCTGTCCGCAAAGTTAAACCCGCCGCTTTTTAGTTCGTCCATTGAAAACGGAAGTAAATTATGGATAGCCACACGGCCGGCGAGCGATTGCGATATTTTCTCGAGCATCAAAAAGTTTTGTGAGCCCGTAATTAAATACTCACCGTTTTGGCGTCTTTCATCTGTATATACTTGTAAATAAGAAAATAAACCGGGTGCGTTCTGTATTTCGTCAATAATCACTCCGCCTTTGTAGGTTTCTAAAAAGCCTTTGGGGTCTTCCAAGGCAAATTCTCGTTTTTCAAGATCCTCCAAGTTGACGTAGGTGTAATGAGGCATAAGCATTCGGGATAAAGTGGTTTTACCCGATTGGCGCGGACCCGTTACTGCCACCACCGGAAACTTTTCCAGAGACTCACGAATACTTTCTGCGATAACACGTTGAATCATAACAGGTAGAATATATTTTGGGCAAATTTAGGAATTCAATTCCTAAATTTGCCCAAATGACACGTTTTTTTCTCATGTAGTTGATAGTGAGGTTTTTTGCAACCCAAATCCAACCGTGACATCTCAACACCTCACAAAGGCAAACCAACAAAACAGGTATTTCCGTAGAAAGTCACGGAATTATCTTAGAAGCTCAAAAACGCCCGCAGCGCCTTGGCCGGTTCCCACGCACATGGTCACAACGCCGTATTTTTTATCTCTGCGGCGCAACTCGTCAAACAATTGGACAGATAATTTCGCTCCTGAACAACCTAACGGATGTCCCAACGCAATGGCGCCGCCGTTTACATTCACAATATCGTCGTTAAGTCCAAGCTCACGAATAACCGCCAACGACTGTGAAGCGAAAGCCTCATTAAGCTCAATCAAGTCTATATCGTTGAGTTTTTTACCCGCTTTTTTCAAAGCCTCGGGAACGGCCTTTACGGGACCTATTCCCATAATTCGGGGTTCTACCCCTACGGCAGCGTAAGAATGCAATTGTGCGATTGGCTCTAAATTGTGTTCTTTCACCATAGACTCACTCATCACACAAACAAAAGCGGCACCGTCGCTCGTTTGTGAAGCATTACCGGCCGTAACGCTACCCTTAGCGTCAAAAACCGGTCGTAATTTGGCCAGTTTTTCCGGTGCCGTATCACGGCGTACACCCTCATCGGCTTTTACATTATATTTTCGCGTTTCGCGCTTTCCGCTTTCGTTTAAAAACACTTCTTCAACTTCAATTGGTACAATGCCCGCATCAAACCAACCTTCATCTTGTGCTTTTGCCGCTCTTTGGTGTGATCGAAAGGCAAATGCATCTTGGTCTTCACGTGATACCTTGTACTGCTTGGCAACCTCCTCGGCCGTTAGACCCATACCCCAATAATAATCAGGAGCGTTTTGTGCTACTTTTGAATTGGGCGCCGTACGCCAACCGCCCATAGGTACCAGCGACATGGATTCCGCACCCCCCGCAATGATACAATCGGCCAACCCCGCGTGAATTTTAGATGCCGCAATGGCAATAGTTTCCAATCCCGAGGCGCAGTAGCGGTTTACCGTCATGCCCGGCACTTTTTCCGTGTCCAGACTCATAAGTGAAATCATTCTACCCACATTCAAGCCTTGCTCGGCCTCAGGCATAGCATTACCCACAATCACGTCATCAATCCGCTCTTTGTCCAAATCGGGTAAATCTTTCAGCATTCCTTTAATCACGTGTGCCGCCAAATCGTCGGGACGCACAAATCTGAGTCCGCCCCTGTTCGCTTTACCT
>PXEK01000008.1 GCA_003564735.1 Cryomorphaceae bacterium | reverse complement strand
TCCTTTTTTATTGGTAACCGTATAGGCATAAGGCTTTTGGCTCACCAGTGTGACACCCTCCAACGGTTGTCCGTTTTCGGCATCCGTAACGGTGATTACTTGTGAAAATGAGGGGTGTAAAACCCCTACAAACAACAGGATAAACAGTAAGTGTTTCATCTTTAAATACCCGGAGTGCTCATAAATTAAAAGATTGCGCCAAGCGCTAAAATAGTGCGCACCACGACACGACAACTATTGAAAATCGTGCCGGAAAGGGAGCGCCGTCGTGAAATATCAACCGAATTCCGGGGGCGGGGGAGAAGGAGGGTATAGCGATGTTTTTACGCTAAAAGAGTAAAAGAAGAAATGAGTGATTTTTTTGGTCAGAACCGATTGGGTAGAGGTCTCGGATTGAGGTCGGTACAGGGATTTAAAAAGTAAAGTCCAACGTGCGTTGTCCTTATTTTTTTGTGGGTCGGCACCGCTCATATCGGCGAGGAGTCGGTCCAACTTGCGGTTTAGCAGAGTTTCCTCCTTATCCCACCAACAGTAGTAAAAGTGGGTATCGTTTCGAGTAAATTGCTCTACGATGTCATACATTTCACCGGCGTACTCAAACTCTCGGTTGTGTTTCCAATTGAGGAGTTCCTCTTTTTGTTGGGGAGTGAACGCAAGTAAAACGAGTTCATCTTTATCAATGCCCTCAATCATTTTCCACTTTACGCTTTTGCGCACCATTTTCTTTTGGTATTCGAGATACGTGAACAACAAAGGGCCCGGAGCCAAGAGGCACAACAACAAAAACACGGATGTAATTTTCTTGGACATTGTGTCGGCAAAGTAAATGAATTTAGTTGGATTGTGGTTTGGCGGGGAATTGATTTGTGCTTTAGAAAGCTTTGCACAGTTACAACTTCATCGCCGTGAATCATGGCGTTTGAGTGAGGTTGTTTAGGGATGAGCGGGTAATCCATTTTTTCATATTATGCGCATCATGGATATATTGATCATGTAACTAAACCAAAATCGTTGAAACGGAAAAGGCGAACATCTTCAAGTGAGTCTTATCGTTGTTTACTAATGGGTTAACAGTCCTAATTTGCAATTACTTTAATGATGAGCCGACATGAAATTACGGCTTTTATTTTAGAGCCAATTAAATTGAGTACATTACATGTAGGTAAATGAACTGTTTCATAAGCCCGAGCGTTCATCCGGTAGAAAATCACGAACACATTAACTTTAAGTAACGGAATTGCTCAACAGGACATTATGTAAACCGCCATATTTTCCGGTTTTGACAATAACAAACGGACAACTGAAAATGCACTATTTTGGAATGAAGATAATATCCACACAATATTTAGCCGGTAAAGAAGATAAATCCTCTCAAAAAAAGTCTCACCGTTGTGTTGCGATGAGGTTTTTTAAAAACACAACTAAAAATGTGTCGCCCCTAAAATCGTATAGTGTGATTTGGGTTGTTTTCCCAAGTCTCACTCACTCTTTCTCGCATTACGCGCAGCGTTGCAAACGCCGGGGAGTTATCCGGGTTTTCCTGTGAATGATTAAGCCGAGTTGTGGAAGAGTCACAACAGATATCTACAACAGTTTAACAACGTGAGTACATTGAAATAAAAAAGGGTTACACAATGTATAACCCTTTTTTAATTCAATTCTTAAAAGCATATGAAACCTAAAGCTCCATATATCTCTTATCCCGCGGCCAAGGCTTCGGCTCCCGAGGTAATTTCCAAAATCTCGGTCGTAATGGCAGCTTGACGTGCTTTGTTGTATGAAAGGCGAAGATCCTTCAGTAATTCACCGGCATTTTCGGTGGCTTGGTGCATTGCCGTCATTCGCGAACCGTGCTCAGCCGCATTGCTATCTAAAAGCGCCTTAAACAGTTGTGTTTTTAATGCCTTTGGAATTAACTCTGATAAAATTTCAACCTTGCCCGGCTCAAAAATGTACTCAGATGCTGCAGTTGTCCCCTCCTGCTCCGGAGTTATAACCGGCAAAAACTGCTCAATTACGGGACGCTGAACCGCGGCATTTACAAACTCATTGTAAGCAATTTTTACATTGTCATACTTACCTTGAGCGTAAACCTCCATTACTTTCTCAGCCAAGTTAGACGTATTTTCAAAGGAAATTTCATCCAAAAGGTGATTAGATTCAAGAGGTAAATCATCACCCGATGCCAAACGGTCAAATTTTCTAAAAAACTCAAACCCCTTTTTACCTATGGCAATTACATCGGCTTCAGCATTTGTATCCACCTCTGCCTTTACCTTTTTGTTGAGGTGCGAATTGAATGAGCCGCAAAGACCTTTATTGGAAGTCAACACAATGTATAAAGTGCGGTCTCCCTCTCTGTGTTGAGAAAAAATGTTGTCTTCAGCATCTAAAGATCCGCTTACGCTGCCCAGTACCTCGGTCATCTTTTTAGCATAAGGTCTCATTTGCGTGATGGCATCTTGAGCCCTCTTCAGCTTAGCCGCAGATACCATTTTCATGGCAGAGGTAATTTGTTTGGTTGAATTCACCGAAACGATTCTGTCGCGTACTTCTTTTAAATTAGCCATTGCTGTTTAAAGTAAAATAAGGGGCGTTTTTACGCGCCCCGTAAAATTAATATTGTGATGCCAAATCGGCGCACACTTTTTCAATAGTAGATGTAGCGTTGTCGGTCAATTTCCCCGATTTCAACTCATCCAAAACATCTCTGTGTTGGTCGTTCATCATGTTCAAAAAGTCTTTCTCAAACTTTTTGATTTGGTCAACGGGCACTTTTTGTAACAACCCTTTAGTACCGCAGTACAAAATAGCGATTTGATCCTCCACTGAGTAAGGACTATTCTCGGGCTGTTTGAGTAACTCCACATTTCGGGCGCCTTTTTCCAATACCGATTTAGTGGCCGCATCAAGGTCAGAACCGAATTTAGCAAACGCTTC
>PXEK01000151.1 GCA_003564735.1 Cryomorphaceae bacterium | reverse complement strand
TAGCGGTGAACCGTGAGCTCAAAAGACATTACGGGTTAACTCACGAATGCTGCAAGGAACGAGAAGGTCAAGGACAAGGACAAGGACAAGGACAAGGTCGAGGACAAGGATTGAGGACGAGGATTGAGGCTAAGATGCAGGGGATAGCTAACAGCTAAAGGTCAATGGCCAAATGCTCAGGAAAACCGACTGAAATGTATCACGCAAAGCCACAGAGAAACAGAGCGACCCACGAAGACTCGGTACAGGCAGGGCGCTAAGTAAGCGCTGTTTAAAAGTAGCTCGCAAAGACGATTTCAAATTTTTGGGACAGGAGTAAACGGAAAATAAATCCGTTTTAAAAGTTTACTTTTGCACCAATTTTTAAAACAGTACATTTTCACCATTTATTAAATCAAAAACTATGGGCGATAAACGCGCAAATGACAACTACAGTGCAAACTTAGACATGTGGTTAAAGAAAGAAAAAGAGGCCGTTGAACTCATCAACTCTATCGGTAAACTCTTGTATGAAAACAACGTGGAATTGGTGCTCTACCGAAATCACTTGGTAGATCTCAGCGTTTCTAAGCTGCTTTCACTTCACGAGTATTCAAGAAAAGCCGTAAAAACACCTGTTGATATTTTCGATACCGGTGCTGTTGCCAAAGAAATCATCAAAATGAACTTGGGTCCGGCCAAAATCGATATCGGTAAGTTGGCTTCAGAGTTTAAAAATCAAGATAAAAATATGGCTGATTTTCTTCAACAGAAAATTGGTGAATTTAGCAAAGACTCAAATGCGAATGCCGAGCCTCGCGATGTGGTTCTTTTCGGCTTTGGTCGTATTGGTCGGTTATGCGCTCGAGAGTTGGTCAAACAATTTGGCAAAGGACAACAATTACGTCTTCGCGCCATTGTTACCCGTGATGATTCCGATAAAACGATTATTAAAAGAGCCGCTTTATTGCGTAACGACAGTGTTCACGGCCGCTTTCCCGGAAACGTTGTTGAAGATTTGGAAAACAAAGAAATCGTACTCAACGGTCAACGTGTGAAAATGATCGGCTCGAAAGACCCGGGAGCTATAGATTATACTAAGTACGGCATTGAAAACGCTATCTTAATTGACAATACGGGTGTTTTCACCGATAGAGAGGCGTTGAGTGTTCACCTAAAAGCAAACGGAATATCAAAGGTTGTGCTAACCGCCCCCGGCTCGGGTATTCCTAACATTGTTTACGGTGTGAATCAGTACGATTTAGATGTAGAAAACGAAAATATTTTCAGTGCCGCCTCATGCACCACCAATGCCATTGTACCGGTGCTAAAAATTATTCACGATAATTTGGGCGTTGAAAAAGGACACATTGAAACCGTTCATGCCTACACCAACGACCAAAACCTATTGGACAACATGCATAATAAACCACGCCGAGGAAGATCCGCAGCCATAAATATGGTTATTACCTCAACCGGCGCGGGTAAAGCGGTTTCAAAAGTTATTCCCGATTTAGACGGAAGACTTACCGCCAACGCCGTTCGTGTACCCACGCCTAACGGCTCATTGGCTATTTTGAGCTTAACCGTAGGTAAGGAAACATCCGTAGAAAAAATAAACAATATTGCGCGCGATGCGGCTTTAGAAGGTAATTTGGTTAACCAAATTAATTATCAAGTTGATCCTGAGTTGGTGTCTAACGACATAATTGGCAATACATGCTGCTCGGTATTTGACAGCAATGCCACGTTAGTACATCCCGACAAGCGCAATGTGGTCATCTACGCTTGGTACGATAACGAATTCGGTTACACTAAACAGGTGATTCGCCTGGCTAAGTACGTTGCGGGAGTTAGACGCAGACGCTACTATTAAATTGACGCTGTAATATCAGGAGGGGTAACTCTCCATTTTTGCAGCCACTTCATACTTCACAGAAAAAAAGACCGGTCATAAGTATCGGTCTTTTTTTTGGTCAGAACACCAAAAGCATCCGAACCGAGAGATTTGCTTGCTAACTCTTTTAACCTTTCTTCTCTTTCAGAATATTTCGCTAGACAGATTTTTTCCGAAATATAATTACGTCGCTTTTTTTCACTCATACCGTCACAATGCTCTTCATTCCCTTTGAGCCGGAACTTATAGCCACAAGGGCATTTAACCACCCTTAAAACACTATACCATAGGTACTTTTGTGCAACACAATTGAATAAATTATAATTGCATGAAACACCTAGCTAAAATATTGTTGTTGTTTGTCTTAATTATATTTTCTACTGAACTGTTACAAGCGCAGCCACCGCCACCCGGAGCCGGAAATACTGAACCTATCGCTCCTGTACCCGGAATTGGATTATTGATTGCCGGAGCCGTTGCATTGGGAGTGAAAAAGACTTATGATTTTTCTAAAGTAAAATAGTTTACCTCAAACCATTTTTCTTTTAAGCGTATGTAAAACCGCTGCATATTGACATGTAGCGGTTTTTTTATTTCTATAAACCAAGGACGAAAGCTACAATTTGAAGGAGGATTGGGATTGTAACCTTGTAAAACGTATGCTTGAGGGGCTCTTGTAGTTAAAAATAAGTTATCACAAAGACAAATTTTATCGGCATCGGAAATGCTACACACCGGTAACTTACAAATACAAAGCGTTACCACCGCCGTAAACCATGAAAAGGCAGCGGAAATTACTTCCGCAACCTTCAGTTTAAAAATTTCAAAATTCGGGCTTCCCGTTCTTTAATCTGACTTTACAGGAAGGGTAATATTTGAACGGACTCTCAAAAACTGTGATTATCTGCCGAGCATTACTTTATTCACACGAATAGCTCCGTTAGTATCCAAACTCCTCACCATATACACTCCACTGCTCAAGCCTGATGTCTCCATCAATATACGATTTGTGGATGTAGCACGTTGAATAGCAAGTGTTCTTCCGCTCACGTCAATAAGCTCAAC
>PXEK01000203.1 GCA_003564735.1 Cryomorphaceae bacterium | reverse complement strand
TTTTTAAAGAGTACGATTTCATTATGAGTCCTACTACTCCCGATACAGCGTTTGAATTGGGGGCTAAAGGCAACGACCCTGTGGCGATGTATTTAGAAGATATTTTTACCGTTCACGCCAATTTAACCGGGAATCCGGCCATTTCTGTACCTTTGGGCGACGCCGACGGATTGCCTTTTGGATTACAGTTAATGGCGCCGGCTTATGCAGAGCACGAATTATTGAGCTTTTCGGCACAACCTGAAATATACGCGAAGTAATGACAGCGCAAAACCCTGAGCAAAACTCAAAAGAAACCAATTGGCAACCCTACGGCAGCGGTGCGGCGGCGGCCGTATTCTTTTTTGTGTATGAAAATTACAAGCATTTGGTCATCACCCGCCTTGAGGAAAGCAGCGCCTCGTTAACCACAAAAATTTTAATGAGCATTTTAGTGGGCGTTATTTTTGGGTTTTATGTGTATTACCGCCGTAAACGCTTAAATAGCAAGAATAATCCATAGCATTCCGCACTCTTTTGAAAGCATCTTTCGCACTCTTATAAAGAAACAAACAATACAGCGTTAATTCTTTTTTGAGTGCGTACGAAAATTCGCGTATTATCCTACCTAAATTCGTCGGCAAATCAACTTGTTATGAAATCGGTTTGCCTCGGCCTTATTCCGTTTGCTTTTGCATTCTTTTTTGAGTTCAGCGGTTGTGACAACGATGAAGAAAAAACAGATGACCCCGCGGCGATAGAGGTTGAAGAAAATCATCTTACGCAACAACCCGATTCACCAACGAAAGCTCAGGGGCGAGCAGTTACTCCACCCAAAAGTCAAAAAAAGACTGAGGTAAACTTTGGCGAAGCCCTGCAAAACGTTCATTTAAAAAACCTGACTCCATCTGAGGCGAATAGTCGTATTGAAATAATAAATAGGAGTATTTCGTTCAGAACCGAAGCCGGCCGGGGACTCGAAAACGACCGTTTTTACCATGTTGCCGAAGTAACGCCGCCCTTATCACCGCGCGGAGACCCTTTGAGTGCCACATGTGTACAAATTGCCGAAAATTATGCCTTTGTGAGTTGGCACTGGAATGCCGGTAAAGCAGACTATCACGGGGTTTTGGAAATATACAACTTACACGACCCCGGCGTTCCCAAGCTGCAAAGCTCATTAGTGGCTCCGGATATTGATTTTAACCACCTGCACGCCGATATTGATTCGCTAGGAAACGGAAAACTGTATGTGACCGGCAGTGAAAGTCCGCGCACACAAAATCTAAAGTCGCCCGCCTATCTCGGGGAGTTTATCGTAAAAAAAGGGAGATTTCAAGTTGAAGTATCGGCACGAGAAGGTTTAAGTTCTTACTCGGGAAACTGCGTGATTAAGCACAACGGTAAGTTATATACCGTATCGGGAAGTACGAACGGCGCCCTATCTCGATTTGACTTAAATTCCGGGAAAAAAGAATCCGCACTTAAGGTGAACGGCTTAAAGTACATTGCGGGTAATGATAAATTCATCGTGGTATTGGCCCAAAGTAAGCCCCAATCGCAATTGGCGGTTTACCCGAGTGATGCTTCTTCATTTGAAAAACCCTTACGCACTATTCCCGTGGGGGCAATCACTCCCGAGAACGGAAAAAACGTTGTATTTATCGATGATGAGTTTGCTTACATATCTACAGGGAGATTGGGATTGAAGGTATTTGATTTAATGACCTCATCAAGCAGTCCGTTTTACACTTATCATACATTACTGCCCGGAGCGACAAACGGCGTGGCAGCCGACGGCGATTTTATTTACATCGCAAACGGGTCATCGGGGTTACACGTGTTACATAAAAGGCAATTCATGTTTACCGGGAACTTTAGTCATACCGGATCGGCAAATTTCGTGACCACCGGAAACCATTTTATCATCGTTGCCAACGGTAAAGGCGGTCTCACCATCATTCGTCGTGAGCCGGTTGTTTAGAAGTTTTCGGGAGGCATAAAACATTATCTTGTAACTCGAAAAGTGTGGTTTTTGGGTTCTGATCAAAATTATCTAACCCGGAATACGCTTTAGATAGGCGTTGAAAAAGCCCAAAACACATTAACTTCATCGCCGTATCACTGCCCGTAAATTAAAAAAACCGGCGTACGGGTAAAATGAAGTAACTTGAACAGGCAACTCATTTCCAAATGCGTAAAGCGAGTTGAATTCCGCGCTTGTTTTTAACGTACCTTTGCACAAATAAAAGAGGACTTAGAAATTTGTTCTCGCAGCATTATTTTTAAGTACCTATATGACATTTAATGAACTGAATCTATCATCGGAGATTCTAAAAGCACTCGATGAAACCGGCTACACCAACCCTACTCCTATTCAGGCACAAGCCATTCCCGAAGTATTAAAAGGAAAAGATGTTTTGGGCTGCGCCCAAACAGGAACAGGCAAAACAGCGGCGTTTGTTATTCCGATGTTGGAGCAAATCGCCAAAACCAAATCGCGTGACCAAAAGAAAAAAGTAAGGGGCTTAATTGTCACTCCCACACGGGAGTTGGCAATTCAAATTGGCGAAAACTTTAGAGAATACGGCAAATACACCCAAATAAATTGCACGGTAATTTTTGGAGGTGTAAAGCAGGATAAACAAACGGCATCATTAAAAAACGGTGTGGATGTGATTGTGGCTACGCCGGGCAGACTCCTGGATTTGATGCAGCAGGGTTTTATTTCACTTCGAGATATCAAACACTTTGTTTTGGACGAGGCAGACCGCATGCTGGATATGGGCTTTATTCACGATGTACGAAAATTACTCAAGTTTTTACCCGCTAAGAGGCAGTCGCTGTTTTTTTCGGCTTCAATGGCTCCCGATATCATCAAATTATCCAATCAAATTTTGGACAATCCGGTTGAAATAGCCGTGACTCCCAAGTCATCTGCGGTAGAAATCATTAATCAGTCGGTTTACTT
>PXEK01000275.1 GCA_003564735.1 Cryomorphaceae bacterium | reverse complement strand
TCATCTGCGATACAGCGAAGCTGTGTCAGCGTAAAGATGCAGAGCATTCGTTAAGGCTACTTCTCACCTTTACACTGATTTGCCTTCGGCAAACCGCAGATGACACTGAATGACGCTGTTATGCTACTTCTGCAAAGCAAATAACCGGATGGTTTTAACTGCGTAAAATCCGCGCAATCAGCGGTACAGCGAAGCTGTATCAGCGTAAAGGCGCAAAGAATCCTGCGCTGCGAAGCAGCAAAATCCGTGTCAATCTGTTATCAATATGTCGACAGCGTTACAAACGCTGCCGAGAGTGGCTTTCCATTTTCCAATCTCCATTTCCCATTCCCCAATTTCCAATCTCCATTCTCCAATTTCCATTCCCTGTCTCACTGCGAAGCAGCAAATCCGTGTCAATCTGCTAAATCTGCGTCATCCGCGTTCTATCCTCTTGCAGAGGGAATGAACAGCGTGAAACCTGCGAACTCTGCGGTACAGCAAAGCTGAATCAGCGTCCCCCCAACTTTATGTAAGCCCTTTAAGTTTTAACAACCTTTTTTTATGTAGATTGCTATAAAGGTATTAATTTTGACTCATGCCTTTTAGAATCCTTTTCCTTTTAGTTTTAACAGGAGTTTTGTTTCCGATATTTTGCCTCGCTCATGGTGACCACAACCGCAGGCACATTTTTATCGAAAACAAAGGGCAGTTTCATGAAAACGTAAAGTACAAAGCTGCCGTAGATCAGGGCGCACTTTTTTTGGAGTCGAACAAATTCACTTACCATCTTTACGACGCCGATTTACGCAACCAATTGCACCACAGCGGTCACAAAATGGATACTTCCAACGTGGTAATGAACTACCACGCCTTTAGAATGGAATTTCACGGTGCCAATGAAGCGGAGGTCTCAGGAAAACACAAAACACCGCACTACTACAACTTTTTTAAAGGAAAAGACCCGGGCAAACACCGCGGCAAAGTCCCCGCCTTTTACGAAGCAAGTTATACCGACCTGTACAACGGAATCGACTTAAAAATTTACACAAGTGATAATCACCTAAAATATGACTTTATCGTTAACCCGGGTGCCGACCCCAAACAAATCCAATGGACGTATGACGGTATTGAGAATGTAAAAGTCCGCGGAAAAAGGATAAGTCTGCCTACTTCAACGGGCGTCATTAAAGAAGACCAACCTTACGCCTATCAAAAAATAAACGGCGTTGAACAGGAGGTGAAATGTAAGTTCGGCGTAAATGACTCGGGCAGAATCACCTTCGAATTACTTGATGATTACGATCCCGCTTACCCCCTTATCATTGATCCCACACTTATTTTTTCGACATACAGCGGGAGCGTTGAAAACAACTTTGGTTACACGGCTACTTTTGACGATAGAGGTTACCTTTACTCGGGCGGAACAGTATTCGGATTGGGGTACCCCACCTCTACCGGTGCTTACAGTCAAACCTTTGCGGGCGGCACAGGGGGTACGCCGATAAACTTTCCGCTCGACGGTACGGATATTGTCCTCACAAAATGGGACACTAACGGAACCTCCATGGTGTGGTCAACCTATTTAGGTGGTTCAAGTGACGAAATGCCACACAGTTTAATTGTAAACGACCGTGAAGAATTATTTATGATGGGTACCACCTCATCTCCCGATTACCCCACAACTCCCGGAGCGCACAACACCTCCATCAACGCCATTCCTGCCTATGCCGCTGCCATTAATATGCTTGGCGGTTTGGGTACGTATTACATCAACGGAAGTGATATTGTAGTCACTAAATTTGACTCCTCAGGTGCGGCATTGCTTGGCAGCACCTACTTGGGCGGCACGCATAATGACGGTATAAACAATGCCAATATCCTCACCTACAATTACGCTGATGAAGCACGAGGGGAAATAATGCTCGACAACGACGGTGACGTATTGGTGGTTTCATGCACACGTTCTGATAGTATTCCCGGCACCTCAGGAACCTTTCAACCCACTAAGCCGGGAGCGGTGGCTACAGACCTGGACGGTGTTGTTTTTAAGCTCAACCCCGATCTTACATCCTTAATTTGGGCCACTTACGTCGGGGGCTCAAACCATGACGCCATTTATTCAGTGGTGGTTGATGATTCCAATAACTTATACGTTTCAGGAGGAACGGTTTCTGCCGATTTCCCAACCACTCCCGGCACGGTTGACCCTTCCTACAATAACGGCGTTGAAGCGTTCGTCACTCAAATAAGCAGCGACGGTTCTACTTTACTGGCGAGTACTTATAGAGGTACTGACTCATACGACCAAAGTTACTTTGTGGAACGCGACCGTCAAGGGAGTGTGTATATTTTTGGTCAAACCGAAGGTCCTTCGGGTCAATTCGTATTCAATGCCGCATATAATACCCCCGATGCCGGACAATTCATCACCAAATACACTCCGGCATTAGACAGCATCATTTGGAGTACCCGCTTTGGAACAGGCTCAAGACAGCCCGATATTTCACCCACCGCTTTTATGGTGGACTTGTGCAACGCTGTTTACCTCTCGGGCTGGGGGGCGCCGGTTCAAGGCAGTAATTTAAGTACGACCGGACTGGATACGGCCGGCGGACCCATACAAGGAACTACCAACGGGGGCGACTTTTACCTCATGCAACTCGCCGATGATGCCTCCTCATTACAATATGCCACATTTATGGGCGGTACAGCCAATGAACATGTTGACGGCGGCACCAGCAGGTTCGATAAAAAAGGAAAAGTCTATCAAGCTGTTTGCGGTGGTTGTCCCTTAGGTGCCAATCAACCCGAAACTTCAGACTTCCCCACTTTTCCTTCTAACGCTCACTCCATAACAAACAACGCTACAGGTGGATGTAATAAAGCGGTATTTAAAGTGGACTTTCTTTTACCATCGGTAGTTGCCGATTTTGCTGCTCCGCTTGAGATGTGCGCGCCGTTTACGGTAAATTTTGACAACCTTAGTTTACAACAAAACGCCACGGAATTTTTTTGGGACTTCGGAACAGGGGATACTTCAACGTTGGAAAATCCGAATTACACCTACACCAACCCCGGAACTTACCAAGTAATGCTCTACGTATCTGACAGTTTAAGCTGTAACCTCGAGGATTCCATTATGAAAACCATCATCGTTCGCAGCGATACCGCATATCATTTGCCCAACGTTGTAAAATGCACCTATGATACCGCTGAAATCGGTTTTTCAGGATCATTCCAACCCTCAGGCAGTTATAATTGGATCAATCATTCTTCCATTATCGATACCAACCAAGCCGTCACCCGAACCGATGTCACCTTTGACACCACCTTCACACTCCTCATTGATGACGGCATTTGTATCGATACCGCTTTTGCTCCCGTGACTGTAGACACGGTATTCGCTCAAGCGCCGCCCGACACCATGCTTTGCACCGATGATTTACCCGTGACATTTGACGGCATAAGCCTTGGCAGCGCGAACATCTTTAGGTGGTTCAACAGCGCATCACCCGCCGATACGCTCAACACCTCGCCTACCGACTCCTCCGCAACGTTGAGTCCGTCCACAGGAACCAATACCTTCATTTTTGAAGCGATAACCGACTCCGGCTGTATTGCTCGCGATACCGTTGATGTTATAATTATCAATTTGGTAGATCCGCTCGTGGCACGCTTTGATCAACCCGATACAGGCTGCGCACCTTATACTTTACAATTCAATAACACCAGTGATTCCCTAGCCAATACGCACTTCCTTTGGCGGTTCGATACCATCGCAACCTCCACCCAACCCAACCCTTCGTTCACGTTTGATTCAAACGGCATCTACCAAGTCATTTTAGTAGCTACCGACTCAGGCGTTTGCTTTACTCAAGATTCTTTTGCTCTTTTGATTTCGGTCAGAGCCGATTCCACCTTCGATTTAGACTTTAGAGGCTGCCTCAACGACAGTATCGCTGTGGGAACACCCGAGCGCACCGGTTTTGATTACTCCTGGTCTCCCGCCGAAAGTATTTTGGACAGCAATGCCGCGGAAACATTTACCGTAGGAGAAAGAGATACGGTACTTACTCTCACCGCGCAAAATATCTGCACGCACACTTTCATCAACCGCATAACCGTCGATTCCATATTCGCAAGCGCCGATTCATTAAAAATCACCTGTTCCGATGAACTGCCGGCCACCCTTAAAGGCACCGGCCTCGGTTTCGGTTCTGACTATTACTGGTCAACACAACCCAATTTTAGTGATACAATCAACAATGCTCCCGGCGACAGTACCGTGAGCATTTCTCAAGACAGAGGTCTTCAGCGTTACTTTTTTAAAGCCGTTTCACCCGAAGGTTGCAGCGACACCACATCAGCCATATTGGCCGTGAGTGACTTACTAACAAAGGCAGGGCCCGACTCGGCTATTTGCTTTGGCGATACCGCCGTTATTACCGCTGTTAACTTGCTTGAAGGCCCTGATATTGACTACTCTTGGGAACCGGTAAATCAAATACTGTCACGCCCCGATAGTAGCTCCATCATCGTTGCCCCGCAAACCGATACGGAGTTCCGCGTAACCACGGTAAACGACAGTGGTTGCATCAGCAGAGACACGGCCTTGATTCGGGTTTCCAACCTAAATCCGCAAACCGTTAGCGCCACGGCATCGAGAGATACCATCGTTCGAATTGAGTCACTACAACTTTTCGGCACACCCGATACGGGCAACTACAGTTATTGGTGGTCTCCCAATAAAAATATTGCGCAACCCGATGCCGCCGTCACAAGCGCCTCACCTGTGAACAGCAAATACATCACCTTTACTGTTACCGATAATCGTTTTGAACAATGCAGTTACACCGATAGCGTATTGATCACCGTTAACGAGCTCATTTGCGAGCCGCCCGTGGTTTATATTCCTAATGCTTTTACGCCCGACGGTGACGGACTCAACGATCGGTTTCATGTACGCGGAACCCACATAAAAGAAATTGACCTTAAAATTTACAACCGCTGGGGTGAAAAAGTATTTGAAACCCAAAATCCCAATGAAGGCTGGGATGCCACCCACAAGGGCAAAGAGGTGGAAAGCGGTGTGTATGTGTATCATGTAAACGTGATTTGTTTAGATGAGCAACAGTACTACGAACAAGGAAACGTAACGGTTATAAAATGATGAAAAAACTGCTGTTTGTTTGCGTTGTGCTGCTCACGGGCTTTTCGGCTCATGGGCAAGACCCTCGATTTATGCAGTTTTTTAACGACCCGCTTTACACCAACTCGGCACTTACGGGAACCTTTGACGGTAAATTCCGATTTGTGGGACATTACCGTAATCAATGGTCATCTGTATCGCGCGCTTTCGTCACGGGAGGCGGAAGTATAGATGCAGCCAACATATTCAACATTAAAAAACTTGGCGGCGGTATTGCCATTTTCAACGATGTAGCGGGCGATGGCGATTTTAGGAGGTTCAACTTCTTGGCCTCCCTCTCCTACTCCTTCAAACTCAGTGCCGACTCGGTACACAACCTGGTTTTTGGTGTTCAAGGCGGCATAAATACCTACTCTATCAATTATGACAACTTTTTCTTTGATGACCAATACGTTAACGGAATGTTTCGCCCCGATATCTCAACCGCCGAAACGTTCAATCGAGAAAACTCATCGGCGCCACTCGTAAATTCGGGCATAGCGTACGTTTTTCAACCAAGCAGGCGAGTCAAAGTCACCTCAGGTGTGGCGCTCCACAACTTAGTAGCCCCCTACTACGGCATCATGCCCAACGAGACGTTTGAAAACCGGAGACTAAGTGTGCACACTATGGTACAATTCCCCGTACACCCCGGCGTTGACCTTATGCCCGGGTTTAGGTATATGAGTCAGGGCCCGCACCGCGAAATACTCACCGGGGTAAATGCCAAAATCCTTCTTGACAACAAACCCTACCGCTATCGCGCCCTTTATTTTGGTCCGTGGATTCGTGCCCGCGATGCCGCAATTCTCTACACCGGTTTTGGTTTTGACCAGTGGCGCGTGGGGTTATCGTACGGCTACAACACCAGCTCATTACAAGTAGCGAGTAACAACAGGGGCGCATGGGAAATAAGCGCGCGCTACCTCATCAGATACATCATGCCCAAACGCATTAACTTCAAAAACTGTCCCGAATTCCTGTAACCATGAAAAAACCTATACTTCTTTTGTTTTTATTAGCTGCAGGTTGTGTTTTTGGTCAGAACCCCGACGAATGGAAACGTTACGGGGATGAAGCGTGGGACGAAAAAGATTATTACGGCGCTGCTCATTATTACTCTAAAGGACTGGCGCAAGACAGTGAGTACTTGGAAATTCACTGGAAGATGGCCGAATCATACCGCCGATACAACGATTACCGTCGTGCACTTACCGCCTATGAATCACTGTTCAAGAAAGATAAGGATGAACAATACCCTAAAGCGCTGTTCTACTACGCGTTAATGCTCAAACACAACGAACGCTATTTGGAAGCGCAAGACCACTTTGACAAGTATGCATCGGTGTATAAGTATGAAGACCCCTACCTCACCAAAAAGGCTCAAAGAGAAACAGAGAGTTGCCTTTGGGCCGCGAAACACGAAAATACAAGTGAAGACAAGGAACTATCTCTGCTGCCGCAACCTTTAAACTCGGTAGATTCAGAACTTAGTCCGTGGTTAACCCCGGATTCCGTACTTCACTTCGCCTCCTTGAGGTTTACCAACGCGAGCGGAATGAAACTATCGGGAAAAGACGCCAAGCGAGAGGCTTTTGCTCGAAACTATCGGGCAACGGATTTACGGCGGAATACCGCGCAAACGGTGGAGGGGTCTGACCAAAATGAATTGCACATTGACGTCCCTTCCGATTTAAATTTTGAGGGAAAACACATGGCAGGGTACTTTGCCGATGAGGAGTTGGGCATGGCGTTTTTAACTGCTTGTGACCCGCTGTGCAGCGTGTATTGGTCATTTTTGGATGAAACGGGAAAGCCTACCGAATTTGAGTATTTAGACGCGATAAATCAGTCAGGATATACCACCACACAGCCGCACGCCGTGAAAATAGACGGGGAGATTTATCTGTTCTTTGCCTCAGACCGAGCACGCGGGAGAGGAAATATGGATATTTGGTACTCCCAATACAGGCGAGATAAGTTTATGCGACCCCGAAACCTGCGCATCGTAAACGATAAGGGTAACGAGGTAACGCCGCATTACGACACCACCGAACGGGCACTTTATTTCTCATCTGATTGGCACGACGGTTTCGGCGGTTATGATGTGTTTAAAAGTGAAGGAAAACCGCCGCAGTTTAAAACACCCGTAAATTTGCAAAAGCCCGTAAACAGTGCCGCAAACGACCTGTATTACGGTCCGACACGCACGTATAATGTCGCTTACTTTGTATCGAATCGCGAGGGAGGCTACGCCGTTAAAGGGGAAAGTTGTTGCAACAACATGTACTCGGTAACTATAGACTCCGTTCCGGTGCAAATGCTGCCCGATACCGCGCCCGAGCCTGTTGAAGTTGCCACGCTCACCCAACAAGATACGGCTCTTACACTAACGGATACCCCTGGCCTCGTCACTGAAACCACTACCGATGAAGCCGACACCACTCCCCTTGTATCGACTGAGAAACCTGTTTTCACGTTGGATTTACCTCGGGCAACCTTTTACTTTCCCAATGACCGGCCCGATGCGCGAACCTATGCCACCACAACAAACAAAACCTATTTTGACGTGAGAGGTTTGTTCACGGAACAACTCGCGGAATACACTGAGAATAACCCGCGTTTTAAAGAAGATTTCTATAAACCGTACGTTCAAAACAGCAATCAAATCCTCAAAGAAATATTGGACATAATCGAGGAAACGCTCGAGAAGGAAGAAAAGGTTTTCGTATTTATACGCGGATTCTCCTCCCCTTTAGCGGCATCTCGATACAACGAAAACTTGAGTAAACGCCGAATCAACAGTATTGAGAATACCATCATGCAACGACCGACTTTGCAGAGGGCAAAAAAAGAAGGTAATTTGACTTTTATAACCACGGCCGTAGGGGAGTATGAATCACAACGAGATGAAGTGAGTGACGATAGAACAAACTTAAAAGCATCGGTATATTCTACCGCTGCGGCAAAAAGTCGTAGGGTGGAAATTGACAAAGTTTGGGTTCAGCGCAAAGGCTCATCTTCGGGCATACCCGCTTTTGATGGTCATGTAAAATACGTCAAAAAAGGAAGTCGCGAAGTGAGTTTTTCTTTTATCAATGTAGGTAATTCAACTTTAGAGTGGCTTATCGACGAACTGCCCGAAGGAATCACATTGACGAATCCCGAGGTGAAAACAGCTCCCGGTGAATCGGCAAGGCTGTTGTTTTCAATAGATACAGAACCGAGAAAAAACATTAAAGTAAGACTTGAAACAACAGAAG
The DNA here is from genome assembly GCA_003564735.1 of Cryomorphaceae bacterium. GTDB lineage: Bacteria > Bacteroidota > Bacteroidia > Flavobacteriales_G > Salibacteraceae > Salibacter. Next base: position 4,582 of record PXEK01000275.1, on the reverse strand, counting down.
GTATAACACAGATTTTGTACTTCATAATAGATTAATTAGCGCAACGAGCATATTCAATTTTTGATTTAGAATCCCCCTGTAATTTTATCCGCACTTTTCCGAATTAAAAAAAGCCGGTTTTTCAAAAACCATTACTTTAGCGGCCAAATGAAGACACAGAACTTACTTTACGATGAGAATCTTCCGGAGAGCTATTTAAAGCGACTCGACGAAATTTTACCCGTTCACGAGGTGCATAAAGTAAAATTTCAATCGGGAACTAAGCAAGCATGGGGTGAGGAAACGGTGATATTGCTATGTTTGAACGATGAACAAGTGGCTGAAGTGTTGCCGCGCATTCAGGAAAAAAACTGGGTCGCGGGGTTTTTGCCCCACCCTCAAGGTCCCAAAACCCGGAAGGAATTCGGTGTTGACAGTGATCCCGAAAAAGCCTTCAAACATATTCAAGAAACCACGAGAACCGTTAAAACCGATGCGCTTTATTGTAACGACAGACTAGTACTATCTTCGATAATTATAGGTGATGCGCTCTCCATGCCTCAAGAAAGTTTTGAGCGAAACATATGGCTGCGTATCATCAACGTTTTTCGTCTCATAGGGAAGTTGACCGTTATAAAACACCACAAGTATAAAATTACGGGTAAAGATCCCGACTTTAAGGAAATCAATACCTCCGCCTTGGGTATTGTGGTAGTTGAGCGAATGAATGCCCTTTTACTCACAAAAAAGCTGGAAGGTAACACTTTTATCAATGATGGCTTTCTCAATGCGCTCATATTATCTCCCACCTCGGTATTTGAAATGCTCGGGTTTGTTTTTCGCAGTTTAATCCCCGGTTTGGAACACCTAAGTAAACTACCAAAGTTTATCGGGTCGGTTAAAACCCGACAATTAACCATTGAAACCGAGGAAGTCATCTCATTTTTGATTGACGGTATTGAACTCAACACCAAACTCATTGAAATGGAAGTGCAACCCGCCGCCATTGAAATAATACCCGGCAGGCATCTAAAATTACCCGAAAACAAGAAAACAGGAAAAAAATCGTATCAAATTCACGCGCTACCTAAAAGTAGAGCTGCCGACTACCTGGCTACTCGCAGCTTACCGCTCATCAAACGGGCGGCAACCGAAGACTTTAAAGACCTCTTTGTGGTTCTAAGACAAAACGCTCAAACCACAAACAGCTACCTTATTATGATGACCCTTTCCACCCTTTTGGCGACCTTCGGACTATATGCCAACAGTACACCTGTGGTTATTGGAGCGATGATTTTAGCGCCACTCATAGCACCTATTGTCTCTATTTCCATGGCCTTGGTTCGGCAAGATACCGAGCTGCTGTTCAAAAGCTCAAAAACCCTTTTGTTTGGAACGGTATTAGCGCTTTTGGCCACCGCCTTTTTTGCGCTCATTATTCCCATTAAAATACCCACGCCGGAAATTGAAGCACGAACGGCGCCCACGCTCCTCGACTTAGGTGTTGCATTTATCAGCGGTATTGCCGCAGCCTACACGCACGCTCGTGAAGAATTGGCCAAATCTTTAGCGGGAATCGCCATTGCGGTAGCATTAGTGCCGCCGCTCGCCGTTGCGGGTGTGGGAATAGGTTGGTTCGACTTCTCTATTTTCTTTGGCGGATTTATTCTGTACCTTACCAACTTAACGGGTATTTTTATTTCTGCCGGACTCACCTTTATATTACTTGGCTTTGCTCCATTCAAAATAGCACGTAAAGGACTCATTATTACACTCATAATGCTCGTTCCCATCAGTGTACCGCTCAGTTTCGGATTCAGTAAAATGTACCGCGAAGCGATGATCACCCGAAGCTTAGAACGAGTAGAAATAGAGAACCACAAAATTAGGGATCTTAATATTCGGGTGGGGTCCCCCACGGTGGTCTCACTACGCATAGTATCAGATCGTAACATTACTGAAGGTGAGATAGACGGCATAAAACAGGTGTTTGAAGAACGATTAGGAAAAGAAATTGAATTGGAAGTGGTAACGGCTATCAGAAGGTGATTTCCCTCTTTTTTCATGGCATGTGCTAAGCTTATACAAGGGTACAGCATATTGAATTTCGATTTTTTTAAAATTCAAACCCATTTGGTTAAACTTAAAGTTCTAACTGTTTTATACATAATACCGTAAATGAATCAACACAATGAGAAATCTATTTTTTACCACAATGTTCCTAACATCGGCATTTATCGTTTTAAACTCCTGTGATAGAGAGAACGAGTTTGAGGTTATTGACCAATGCCGTGATATAAAATCACAATCAGACTGTCGCAACTGCTGCAAAACGGAGGGTTATGATGCCGGCGAATATGCAGCCCACGTCGATGCATGCCGGTGCCGGATTAAAATCTAAAAAAGTAAGTACAAAACTCTACTAATATTTACCCGGGAGTCACTTATACATTTGTTCATAGATTTCAACTCTGAACAGTGAAACTGAAAAACAAAATAAAGGATTACACTACGCTTAATTCGCTTTAAAGAATTTAATTTTCAGATGATTCCAATCAAATTATTTCTCATCCCTACCCTATTGACTTACGGTGATTAAAACTCGTCTTCACAGTCTTCAAGGGTAAAATCAACTCTGCCACTTAAGTAAATTCATTATATTTGCACAAATAACTAAAACTATTAAAGCATATGATTAAATCACTTTGTTCTATTATCCTGTTGACAGTCACCGCCTTTTTCACCTTATCTTGCAGCAGCGAAGATGATAAGTTTGTTATCATTGACCAATGTAAAGACATCGAACGCATGGCAGAGTGTCGACAGTGCTGTGAAGCCGAAGGCTTTTATCACGGTTCGCCTTCAAATCATACCAATGCATGCGAGTGTTGGAATGAGGATTAAGAGTACTTCTCGGTTTAAAAGCTCCAATCGATTTCCTTCATACTTACAATACTAGAAGGTAACCTTGTTCAAAATGAAAAAACAGGGCAAGGTGCGTGGCGCCAACCTCTCTTCAAATGTAATTACTATTTTCTTGAGAAAGCTTCGCGCATAGCTTGAGTACCTCTTTCCCCGACATATAATTGACGTGAAAAAAGCAGCCTCAAACGCTCTAAATTCGCATCTTTGCAAAAAATTTTGGAGCTATGAATAAATTTGCTTTTTTACTGCTTATAATCGGCGTGCAGGCCTTGATATTGCAATCTTGCGGTGAGGGTGGTGAGACTGTCGGTGGTTCTGACCAACAACCCGGTGACGGAGAATTGCGACAGTACAAAATCAACGGCAATGCGCAGGGAACCACTTACTATATAACATACTTTACAGATCGTGAGGTAAATATGAAGCCCGAAGTAGATCGTTTGTTACACCAAATCGATAACTCGCTTTCGAGTTGGGTACCCACTTCTCTTTTGAGTAAAATGAACACGCAAGATACTCAAGCCGTGGTTATTCACGACACGCATAACTATGTGACTCAAAATTTCAAAAAAGCGCGTGAGGTATATGTCCAAACCGAGGGCGCTTTTGACCCCACGGTGGGCCCCATTGTGAATTTATACGGCTTTGGGGTGGATGATTTTGAGGGCGTTGACAATGAGCAGGTGGAGGACAAACGACGATTGGTAGGGTTTGAATTTGACCGTATCAGACTCACACAGTACGATTCATCAGATTCCCCCGGCCCGGTTCGATTATTTTATCGGTCAGAACCCCAAATCCAACTAGACTTCAATGGAATAGCACAAGGATTTAGCGTTGACGAAATACGAAATTTGTTTTTGGAAAACGATATTCAAGACTTTATGATTGAGCTGGGCGGTGAAATTATAACCGGTGGTCAAAAGCCCGACGGCGAATCATGGGTAATCGGAATTGACAAACCCGTTTCTAAAGAGGAGGAAAGACAGTTGCAAATTGCACTCAAACTCGACAATAAAGCCGTGGCCACCAGTGGTTCATACAGAAAGTACATCGAACAAAACGGTGAGAAATTCTCACACACCATCGATCCCAAAACGGGCTTTCCCGTGAGGCATAACCTCATTAGTGTAACGGTGGTAAGCGACCTGTGCATTGATGCCGACGCCTACGGAACCGCCTTTTTGGTGATGGGAACAGAAAAGACTCAACAATTCCTGAAAGAAAACCCCGACTTGGGTCTGGAAGCGTTTTTAATTTACGATGAAGACGGTGAGTTCAAAACTTGGCACAGCGAAGGACTAACCGACTTGATTCAGAACGTGGATTGACGACAGGTGTGAATGATTTATTTGGTAACGACTTTACACATCCTCACAGTGGAATTAATCACTATTGCATTAACAAGATAACCGATTTATATGAGCATTCAACTGATCAATACAAACTCTGAAATTGGCGCAGGCACTCGCGGTTCGAGCATTGGAATCGAGGCCGTAAAAACCGCATCGCTAAATAAGGGAAGCGATTACTTCAAAAAGTATTCGCTCAAAAAAGTAAAAGACAATAATCAACTTCTGTTTGAAGAAATCACTACTCCGTTCGCCAAACATATACGCGGTATTAGAGAAGTTTATGAGCGTCACGCTCAAGCGGTTCAAGAAACAATAAAAGCCGG
>PXEK01000292.1 GCA_003564735.1 Cryomorphaceae bacterium | reverse complement strand
TTCTAAACTGCCTACCATATAGTTACCTGAGGTAGCGGGAAGTGATTCAAAATCGTTTGATCCAAAAAGAATAGGATCACCCGCACGGTCTAAAATTTCTATTTCCGGGGGATCGAAACCGCCCTGACCCATTTGCTCAGCAGTATAAAACAACATCCTGAGTTCATCATCTCGAAATTCAATATCCACACCTTCTATGTGTTCTTGTTGCCCACTTGGATGCACTTTAGAAAAAGCCACCCAATCCAACACCCCGCAATTGGTGTATTTTACTATGTACATTCCTGTATGACTTGAACTCCCCGGATTGATAGTTACTTTATCACCCGGGTCAAGTTGAGGGTTCACCAAAATATCTACATCGTTTTCAAATGTCCCCATTACATATACATTCCCGGAGGGATCACTTTCCACATCTACTACTGTGGCATTTCCGATCGGAGGACTTCCGAAGCTGCCTTGAGATTCGCTGTACTGATGCCATCCCGATAATCCGTTATCCTCAACCTCAATAATTTCATTATACACGCAGCCCGTAGCAGCATCATAAACCGTTACGGAGTACGTACCTGCACTAGTTACATTAATTGACTGTGTAGTTTCACCATTTGGAGCCCAAATATAATGAGGTGTTGCTATACCGCTGTGGGAAGCTTCAAGCGTGATGTTTGTACCGGAGAAAAAACAACCTTCATAATCTATACTCAACGTTCCCGCAGGGTTTGGACAAGGATCATTGCAAATAAATGATGAGGTGACCGGTTCGGGAATATTTACAGGAGTTAGAACCGTAACACCAACTCCGTCTTCTACGGCATCTGAGTTTTGGCGTCGAAAATTCGTTAAAGATTGTTGAACTACAGACGGCTGAAATAAACTGCAATTACTTAAATTTAATCCCGTTAATGCAATTAAAGGTAGGCCTCCGCCTGAAGGACTGTAAGTATCACACGTTAGTGTTACCTCTCCGTTGGGCGGCTCTCCAAAACTCATGGGATAAGCCGTAAATGCTTCAAATGACGGGCTTCCTGTCGTCACTTCATGCTTATTTAAATTTATAAAGCTCGTTCCTCCTATATCAAATTCATACACAAATAAAACGCCGGGTTCGTTCGCATTAATATCCCATGTGGATATACCCGCCGCTTGCATATTCACTCCGGTTAGGTGTTGTAATTTTAAAATAGGATTAAAATCCCTCGGGAATGTTTGTGTCACTATATCTGCAAACTCAACTTCAAGATTGACATCCAGTTTCGCCAGCATGGCGTCCCAACCAAAATTACCACTCACCACAAACTCCCCTGTAGTTCCAATTTCCACCACGTCATGAACATCGACTTCTCTCCAATCATGATGAGGAGTCGGACCGTTAACAGTATTGTAGAATAGCTCAGGCAACCCCGCGGGAAGAATATTCCCTGCAACCGGATTTACCTCAAAGGTAACGATTTGAGAAGCCTCCCTATGTGTGCCGTAAACAACCAATATGTCACCACTCGATTGCTCTACAAAGGAAGCCGTTAAGGCTTGCCTTGATATATTAAACGCCCGGTAACTGTCAGTGAAAACAACCGAACCTCCATCGGGCTCTACTGAGGTCATCACCAAATCTTCAGAACCACTAGGGTCTGCGGCCAAGCCGACAATATTACTTCCAACCTCTTTCATTTCCGTTGGTAATAACTCGGGGTAATCAACCCGCAACGGGAATACACCGCCTACGGGACTTCCGTCCTGTTCAAAGGCATGAATGACAAAAAAATCATCCTCTTGAACACCAACAAACACATTATTCATTGCAGCGGTACTTACCGCCATGACCATCCTATCGGATGTAATATTCGGAATACGCCGTGTCCACAGAGGATTCCCAAAGTCATCTACTCGACTGACAAAAGCAAAGTCACCATCAATATTAAAATCTGATTTGTAATAACCTTCTATACCATCACTTACCGGGCTTGCGAGCCTTTGAACATGTCTGCCGTTAAAAATATCACCGGATGACGGAGTAATAGAATTTATAAAATCATTGGGTTGAGAATTGGCCTGTTCTATTACGCACATGAACATAAACAAAACAGTCGTTAAAGTGAACTTTAACTTATGAGTAAAACTCCGTTCACCCCCCCCTTAAAAATTTGTGATTTATTAACTGAGTTGATACTTGAATCGGCGTTTACCAAGCCGGTTTGCGGGGTATATTCCGCTCTTTTAAAATTTAAACTTGTGTTTTTCATAATTGAAAATTTTTAAGTGAATACCCCGCTGTTTTTGGGGTAAATTCTAATTTGACATATTGTTTATTTATTATTGCTCTATAAAGATATGAATATAATTTTAATAAATTATATGTATATACACAAAATAATATTTTGTCTCAAGCTATTTTTATATTTTATTTGCAATAAGTTTAACTGCTGTGCGACAATATTAACGGTGTTTGAGATTATTGTTGGTTTTAACAACCTGAGTACTTTGTGAGGATTTGAAAAGAAGGGAAATAGCGGAAATCTACCGGGTTTTTAAGACGCTACTTTGGGGGCTCGTTTGAGGTCAGTTGAAATTTTTAATTCGTAGAATATTTTCAAATTAAAATATTGATTTACAGCCGATAAATTGCAAGTACCGGCTTGACCTTACAGGTTCGGCTGCGATTTTGCGTTATTCAATCGAACTTCATTGAAACAGCCATTTGCGTTATTCGAGAGATTTGAGAACCTTTCAGGTCACAGACACAATTCAAGCCCCGGAGGGGCGAAACCATTGTAGAAATCGTGTCGTGAGCAAGTAACGAAGCGCAGGAGGTCCTCTTGTCGTGCGCAGGGCTCAGAGCGCAGAAGGCCGCTTTATGCTAACAACACGTTCTCGTAAAGCGTGAAGAGTTCCCGAACAAGAGGTTTTAGCGGAATTATAAATTCCGAAACCTTAAGTGTGCCGATTACTAAGTTCAT
>PXEK01000347.1 GCA_003564735.1 Cryomorphaceae bacterium | reverse complement strand
TGAGGTGAAACTGAGTGATGAGCATGTCATGAAGCTGGATCATTCAAGTGCGTTTGAGCCACATTTCCCGCACAACTTTTTGAGTCGTGAAGCTACCAAAAGAAATTTGTTTGGCGACCGATTTAATGAGTTAGATATGTCGCCTGATTAAACGGCCAATACTTTCGCAGCCTCATCATGCAAAGTCAAGGGGTTGATAGGTACAACGCCGGGTTCCTCGCAAACTAACCCTCCGGCCAAGTTGGCTAATTGAGAGGCTAACTCTAATGAATGCCCCAAAGCTAAACAAAGTGAAGCCACGGAAATAACGGTATCTCCCGCCCCTGAAACATCCGAAATTTTTCGCATGTGCGCAGGAATGATTTTGGAAGTATTACCGTCATTATAATATACGCCGTATTCAGAAAGAGTAATCAATACAGATGAGATATCCATTTCACTTTTGAGTTTATCAAAAGCCTCGTCTAAATAAGAAATATCGGGCTCTGTTACCGGTTTCATTTGAAAGCCCTCAACCAATTCTTTTAAATTGGGTTTGAACAGTGTGATATTTTTGTACGACCAAAAACGGTCTTTTTTAGGGTCAGCCGTAACGGGTATGCCTTTGTCTTTACATATTTGTACCACCCCCTCTATGAGGTTTTTTGTGATGACACCCTTGTCGTAGTCTTCAAAAATAACGACATCAATATTGTGTTTAGAAATGAGAGTTGAAACTCTTTCCAGCATTTCTTGTGTTTGTGCAAAAGTTAAAGGTGTGGTTTCTTCTTCGTCAACTCGCAACAATTGTTGTTGACGGCTGATGATGCGAGTTTTGGAGGTTGTGGTGCGCCCGGAAACAGTTAAGATGCCGGCTGTAGGTAATTTTTCTTCGACCATCAATTTTGTAAACAGTTCACCCTTGTTGTCATCACCGATGCATGCGCACAAGTACACATCTGCCCCCAGTGAGGCAATGTTTTTTGCCACGTTTGCCGCGCCTCCCGGTCTGTCTTCCCGTTGTGTTACAGATATAACGGGTACGGGAGCTTCGGGCGATATACGATGGGCGTTCCCTCTGTAATAGGAATCAATCATCACATCACCTATCACCAAGGCCTTGATGTTTTTAAAGTCTTGAAATATTCTTTGAATGAGGTGCTTATTCACTTTACTTTAGTTTATCCAGCGCAACTTTAATTCTGTCCATTGCTTTTATGATTGATTTTTCATCGGTGGCATAACTGATACGAATACAGTTTTCGTCGCCAAAGGCCTCACCGGGAACCGTGGATACTTCAGCTTCTTCGAGCAAATACATGCATAAATCGGTGGAGTGAGCAATGACCTTACCCCCGGGAGCATCTTTGCCAAAATATGCGGTTACGTCGGGAAAAACATAAAAAGCACCTTCGGGCGCTGATGAAGACATTCCGTCAATTTCGTCCAGTTTATCCAAAATCAGTTGTCTTCGTTTGGTAAAGGCTTCATTCATGTAGCTTACCTTTTCGGGCGAATTTTCCATGGCGGCCTTGGCAGCCATTTGTGCTATGGTGTTGGCTCCTGAGGTAAATTGTCCCTGAATTTTAGTGCAAGCCTTGGCAATATTTTCGTGACCTGCCATGTAGCCAATACGCCAGCCCGTCATTGAAAAACCTTTTGAAACACCGTTAACCGTTATTACACGATCTTTGATATTATCGAAAGAAGCGAGTGAGGCGTGCTTGTGTTCGCCGAAAGTTATGAGCTCATAAATTTCATCACTAACCACATATAAATTGGGGAATTCCTCAATTACGGAGGCAATATCTTCCAGCTCTTCGCAGGTATAAGCGCTGCCGCTAGGGTTGCAAGGTGAGCTGTAAACCAAAAGTTTAGTTTTTGGAGTCAGTTTTTTCCTCAATTTAGGGCCGGTCATTTTAAAATCGTCTTCTACATCGGTTTTCAGCGTTTTAATTACTGCGCCTGAAAATTCACCCATCGCATAATAGCTTACCCAGTATGGTGTAGGTAAAAGAACCTCATCTCCCGGATTTACCAAGCTCAAAAAGATATTCATCAATGTCTGCTTGGCTCCCGTAGAAACAACAATGTTACCTACCGAGTACTCTAGTCCGTTATCTCGTTTCAGCTTTGTACATATCGCTTCTCTCAACTCTTCAAAACCGTTTACGGGAGGGTATTTAGTGATTTTATCGGCGATGGCTTGTTTCGCGGCGTCATTGATAAAGTCGGGTGTATCAAAATCGGGTTCACCTAAACTCAGGTTAATAATATCTTTTCCCTGTTTTATTAATTCTCGACTTTTAGCCGCCATTTCTAAAGTTTGCGACTCAGAAAGTTCGCTAACGCGTTTGGCAAAATTTACGTTCATGTTGTTGTCGTTCGAGTGTTATTAGGCCGTACAAATACAAATGCAAAATTAATAAAACGTGCCGGTTTACGTGATGTGCTCTAGAAGTATTGGAGCATAACAAATTCCGGTAAAAGTAAAATATCAGTAAATAACCACTATTTTTCCTTGATAGGTACGTCGGTTATCATTGAATTGCCGTGCAACGAGTTTATACACGTAAACTTCATTAACCCGAGCCAACTTACCTTTGTAGTAGCCGTCCCAGCCTTTACCCATATCGTTGGTTTCAAAAACTTTATTTCCCCACCGGTCAAAAACTGCGAATAAATCAATTTCTTTAATGCCGTAATACACGGGAATAAAAATATCGTTCACTCCGTCACCGTTGGGAGTAAAAGCATTGGGAATATGCACCTCAAAATCTTCAATAATTTCTACGTAAAACGCGGTATCAATGCTAAAGCAGCCCAAGGCATCGTAAATGCGTAAATTGATTTGCTGTGAAAAGGTGAGTAGAGCGTTTTGTGTTTTACAGTCGGTACACAAATTATTTTCTTCATTATCCCATTTTATGAAAGCGCCGTGCAGCTCACCGCTAATAGCCGCATTAAAATAAGCTCCGTCAAAAAGTAAGGTATCAATTTGCGCATCGAAATCAGGGCGTTTTTGAATGTTTATCGTAACCGTCGAATTGTTCTTACATGAATTGCTGTCGGTAAGTATGGCTTTGTATTTAGTATTTCTTAGAGGACGTGCGCGGGTTTGAAACTCATCAGTATTGGAAAGTCTATAATCGGGCGTCCATTTTATGCTGCCCGAGCCTGAAGCCCGAAGCATTGTTCCGGCACCCTCGCAAATGGTGGTATCACGTGAAATCGCTATTGGCGGTAGGGGAAAGACATGTTGGTACATACTGTCAGTGAGGCTGCATCCAACATCATTAATGGCGGTTACATAAATATACCTAGAGTTAACAGCTTCGGCATTGTAAGAAGAGCCTGTTTTTTGGTCAGAACCATAAACCCACTCGTACCGGTATTGGGTTTGAGGGTTCAGTGGTTCTACAAAAACGGTATCGCCGTTGCAAAGACTGTCCAACAGAGGTAGTTCGAGTAAAACGGAATCACTCACATTGAATTCGTGGGTAACGGGTTCACTTTCACAACCGAACGGGTTTATATTTCTTGCCGTAAAAGTATAGTAACCCGGTGTGTCGGCTCTGAGTGAAAGTGTACTACTATCCGAGTTTGCATTTAGAACGTCAATACTTTCTAACCCGGTCCACCTTATAAAAGTTGTATCAGGAGCCGGTGAAGCTGTGATTTCAACATTTTCATCATCTCCGGGGCAAACTCTGTCAGGCCCGGTGATTTCTTCAATTTCAGGAGTGGATTTAACGTGAATGGTGAAATCGTTTACTCTTGTTTTGGGCGGGCAACCGTTATCTGTTGCCATAGTGACAAAGGTGTAAGCTGTGCTGCGCCCTTCACCGCACGCCGTTTGCCAACAGAACTCCTCATCTATTACCAATTGGTTCTTCACTGTATTTATTTGTGGAGCATGGGTAGTATTGGTATTGAAAAGGTTTCCCCGCACTTTCAATCGCAATTCATCATTTGCATCTGCATCAGTGTAACGTATCGGAAAACAAAGTGAGTCTCCTTCTTGAATGGTGAAGGTGTTGGAGCCCGTCTTTTTTGGGTGCGTGCCAATGGAGTTGAAAGAGGGGGGGCTGTTTCCCGGACAATCTATAGCTGAAAGTTGTAAATCACGGCGCGTCACTCCAATGAGTCTGTTATTTCGGTATTCTTTTAATTCAATAGCGATAACGTAGGGGCCGGTTTGTGAAGTGCTGAATAGAGCCAGCCCGCTTTGTGCATCAATATTATGATAGCCGCTTGTACCAAAGGGCATAAGAGGACTGTGACCAACGCGCCAAATAACCGTAGAAGGGGGGAAACTGTAGTTGCTAAAATCATTTGGACTAATAGAAGGAGGAGGGGCACCGCCGTTTCCCGAACCCGTTGTTCCTCGGTATGGTACTTCAATAGAAAACTCTACCCTGTCGCCATCCGGGTCTATTACGTCATTAAACATGGCGGTAGTATCATTTGCGCAAACGTAACCCACAAGCGTATCGAAAAATTGAGGTGCGGTATTTGGGGCACTATGGTTGCCTGCGGTGGGCCCCGTCCAAGCGTGGTAAGTCATCGCTTGTTCGCCTGAATTATGAATGTTTTGTATTCCCGGAGGACGGCAGCACCTGTCATACAAAAAATGATGACCGCGTTCAGAGACGTCTAACTCCACTTGGCCTTGAAAAACAACGAGGTATATACAAGAGTTGAAACCAAAGCTGCAATTTTCAGGAGTATTGGGAGTGATTCGAGTACTGTCTGCAAGAGGTAACCCCAGAGTTCGAATAAACGAAATTTCAGAATCGGTATAACTGCCCTCGTAAACCCTGATGGGGAGAACGGCTTCGGGAAATCCTGTACCCCAAAATGGGGAGGTGCAATCATAGTAAGCTGTGACGGTTACTTGAAAAGTAACTTTTGATTCATCGTTGTTATAACTCAAAAATTCATAACCGATATGCCCGCCTATAAGATGTGAGGCATTGACACCTGAAATACAAGATGCTTGGAAAAGAAGAAAAAGAAACGACTTAAAAAAATAACGCATATCATTCAAGGCTTTGCTCTCACCATTCATTCTTTTTTCAATGAAAGAAGAACAAATGCATAAGTCTTGATTCAACGCGTAAAAGTAAAAAAAAACCCCGAAAGGAAAAACTTTCGGGGTTACGGGTTGTATTTTTAACAAATACAACGCCTAGCTGCGCCTTTTATGCACCTGCATTAGTCAATACGGGTGCACCTTGAGCAGTATTGTAGTCCGCTTCCCAAACTTCTTCGAATTTGGTTCCCGAAAGATCTTCTAATAATCTTATGGTTTGTGATTGAGATAGGAATCGAAGCGGTATATAAGATGTGTACGTTCTACCGCTGTCACTCTTCAAATATATTTTTATATGTTTCCAAAAAGCGAAACCTTTAATGTGAATTTCATTGATATGTTGTTTTACAATTCGTTGTGAGAAGCTTTTGATGACTAATTTATTTGACTGGAGTAGACCGGCATTAGAGAACTCGATGAAGTCATTATATGATGAATAGTTCACAAGGTAGGTCGTGTTTTTAAAAACTAGTGCTGACAAAAGAAGAGTAGCAGGTATTCCCGCAATATAAATTATATCCCCCTTTCCCGTCGTAAAAAAGACGGTTAAGAGCAAAGCGTAAAATGAACCGCTCAACAGATAAAAAGCTAATATTAACTTATGATACTTAGGACTTTTTATTGACATAATGCCACTCTTATTAATTATCGCAAAATTACAGGGTAACGTTTACGATACGCACTTTCCTTTATGGCAAAGTCCCGGGAGACGAGAAAGCCGGTATGAATAACAAGTAGGCGGTATGAGAGGTCGGTGTTAGTTCTTTCTATTCCGTTTGCCGTTAACGAGAGTAGTACTCAGCTTGATTTATAACGGAGTTCCTTTATTTGAAGATGAGTTTAAAGGGCTCTGACCAAAAAAAATAGAAATTTATTTATGAGGGTAAATGCGCTTGATAATACGTAAACTGTGGGTATATCCCCTGGTTTTTTCATCGTAAATACCTTGATGATCAATACGGTCGATACGCACTTTTCCCGATGCGTGTATAATGTAGTTGTCTTCCAATAAAATGCCTACATGAGTTATGAGACCTTCATCATTGTCAAAAAAGGCTAAATCGCCGGGTTCGCCTTCTTCTACAAAACTGAGTGTGGTTCCGATTTTTGCTTGTTCAGATGCGTCCCGAGGTAATTTGATGCCGTTGAGTTTATAAATCATTTGAGTGTAACCTGAGCAGTCAATACCGAACGGACTCCTTCCTCCCCAAAGGTAGGGAGCATTTTCATACATCAAGGCATGCTCAACGAGTTTTACCTTATCCTTACCCGGTTTTGGGATAATATCACCGCTGTATTCGTAAGTTTTACCCGCAAGTTCCATCATTCCGTCTTTTATACCGGGCAGTGTGGCCCCTAAGGGTAAAGTCATTATAGAGTCGTCATCTGTACATGTGAGTATTCCAAGTAAGTCCAACGTACTGCAACACATGTGGTAATCATTTAAGCGATTATATTCGTCTTGATGAATTTCACTGTGTTGTTTGCGGCAAATCCAGCTTTCGTAGCCGTCAAAGGCATTGCGAATACGTACAAATTTTTTTCGTTCCTCCAGCACCTTGTAATGCTCTCCAAAAAGTAATTGAGTTGTTTGTTCGGCTTGATCTGCAGGCTCACCTCTGCAGGGAATAATGCTAAGAACGGATACGCCGTATTTCATTTAGATTTGTTTCTCAGTTTTACTTACCGGGTCGAATACAGTTTTACTAAAAATAAAAAGCTTGGCAAATAAAAGGTAGAAAACCAAAATTTGCCAAGCTTTAGTTGTGTATTTATTAACAACCTGTTTTGGATGAGTACAGCCCGACTATGACTAGAGCGTCTCGACAACAAATGCTGAGGCGCCACCACCGCCGTTACAAATACCCGCAGCTCCTCGTTTAGCGTTATTTTGCTTAAGGACGTGAAGCAGAGTGACTAAAATGCGTGAGCCTGAGCTCCCCAACGGGTGCCCTAATGATACCGCTCCACCGTTCACATCTACTTTGGAAGTGTCGAGGTTGAGCTCTTTAATATTGGCCAATCCTACAACTGAAAAGGCCTGGTTGATTTCCCAAAAATCAATATCTTCATTTTTTAAACCCGCTTTGTCCAGCGCTTTAGGTAATGCCTTTGCCGGAGCGGTGGTAAACCATTCGGGTGCTTGAGCCGCATCCGCGAAAGATACTACCTTGGCCAGTGGCTTGATTCCCATAGCCTCAGCGCGTTCTTTACTCATGAGAACCAGTGCCGATGCTCCGTCATTAAGGGTTGAAGCATTGGCCGCAGTTACGGTGCCCTCCTTTTGAAAAACCGGACGCAATGCCGGAATTTTTTCCAATTTCACATTTTTGTATTCTTCGTCCTCATTTACAATAATGGGGTCGCCTTTTCGCTGCGGTACTTCTACGGGAACTACTTCGTCATTAAATTTACCCGCTTTCCATGCTGCTGCTGAGCGCTTGTAGGATTCTACAGCGTACTCATCTTGCTCCTCTCTTGAAATGTTGCACTCTTTCGCGCATAATTCCGCGGCATTACCCATGTGGTATTTGTTATACACGTCCATGAGTCCGTCATGAACCATGCCGTCAACAGCCTTTACATCACCCATTTTGTAGCCTTTACGGCTGCCCAATAGATAGTGAGGCACTTGTGACATATTTTCCATTCCACCCGCTACAGCTATATCATTATCGCCCGTCATTATCGACTGTGCGGCAAGCATTACAGATTTCATTCCGCTGGCGCATACCTTGTTAATGGTGGTACAGGGAACGGTTTGTTCAATACCCGCATAAATGGCTGCCTGTCTGGCCGGAGCTTGACCTTCACCCGCCTGCAGTACATTCCCCATAAATACTTCCTGAACGTCAGATCCTTTAATACCCGCTTTATCCATGGCACCTTTAATAGCTATAGCTCCCAACTTGGTAGCGGGAACAGAGGATAAGGAGCCTAAAAAACTTCCCACCGGGGTTCGCACGGCAGATACTATATATACTTCTTTCATAAAAAATTAAATTTAGTCATTGATATTGATGTACAAAAGTAAAAAACAGTTTTGGTAACAGACGCCGGCAGGCTCTATCTTTTAATTTTTTAGACTATGCTTTTTTATTTTATTGGTCAGAACCTTCAAAACCGTCTGAAATAGAAGTGCTAAATACTTTTGAAATTAAAAATAGAGGTGGGGGTGTAAGATGATACTTTCATTAACCTGCCTCATATCTTATTAAATGGCAACATATAATTTGAATTTTAATCGGGTAAACTATTCTTTTTTAAATTGTTTAGTTTGTCACATGTAAAAGTATTGTACTTTTGCACTCCTTTTTGGAAACGGAATAGGACTGTCGCGGTAACAGTAATGTAAAACAACTTGTAAACGCCGTGGTTTACAATACAAAACAGCCCATTTTTATGGCAGAAGAAAAAAAAGATGCCGCTGAAAAAAAAGCGGAGGAAACACAGGCGAAAAAGTCTGTAGAATCAAAAACCGAGGCAGCCGCCGAGGTAAAAAAGGAGGAGAAGAAAACCGAAACTCCTAAAGAAGAGCCTAAAGCAAAAAAATCTGAACCTAAGTCCGTTGAGGAAAAGGAAGAGGAAAAGCCGGCTCCCAAGAAAAAATCAGCTCCAAAAAAAGTTGACGTAGAAGCCGAAGTTGAAAAGGAGAGCGAAAAAGCAACCCCTGAAACAGTAGGTGTAAACGAGGTAAAAGAGGAAGTCGAAAAAGCTGAAGAGGTGGCAGCAAAAAAAGCAGCCGCTCAAGACCCTCACGAACCCGTGGATTACTCCAAGGTTAAACCACTTGAAGACTTCAACTGGGACGCCCTTGGTAAACAAAAGGAAATTTACACCGAGGAGGAAACGCAAAATTTAGACGAAGAATACAGCAAAACTCTTACTTCCATCGGTCGTCATGAAGTGGTTGAAGGAACCATTGTAGCGCTGAGTAAGAAAGAAGCGGTGATTAACATCGGATATAAATCTGAAGGAATCATCCAAGCTACCGAGTTTCGTTACAACCCCGATTTAGCTGTTGGTGATAAAGTAGACGTTTACGTTGAAAACCTTGAAGACCCCAACGGGCAATTGGTAATTTCACACAAAAAGGCGCGTACGCTAAGTGCATGGCACAAGGTGAATGAGGCTCAAGAAAGCGGAGAAATTATCAAAGGTTATGTTAAGTGTCGTACAAAAGGCGGTTTAATTGTTGATGTATTTGGGCTGGAAGCTTTCTTGCCCGGCTCACAAATTGACGTTAAGCCTATTAGAGATTACGATCAATATGTTGATAAAACCATGGACTTCAAAGTAGTGAAGATTAACCAAGAGTTTAAAAACGTAGTTGTATCTCACAAAGCACTCATCGAAGCTGAAATTGAGCAACAAAAAGCCGAAATCATGACCAAGCTTGAAAAAGGCCAGGTTCTTGAAGGCGTTGTTAAAAATATTACCTCTTACGGTGTATTCATCGATATGGGTGGTGTTGACGGTCTTATTCACATTACAGACTTGTCTTGGGGTCGTATTAACCACCCTGAGGAGGTTGTGGAATTGGATCAAAAACTCAACGTGGTTATTTTGGACTTCGACGATACCAAAAAACGTATCGCTCTTGGTGTGAAGCAACTGCAAGCGCATCCGTGGGAGCAATTGAGTGAAGACCTTAAAGTGGGTGACAAAGTAAAAGGTAAAGTAGTAGTACTTGCCGATTACGGCGCTTTTGTTGAAGTACAACCCGGCGTGGAAGGTCTAATTCACGTATCTGAAATGAGCTGGTCGCAGCACTTGAGAACAGCTCAAGACTTCTTTAAAGTTGGAGATGAAGTGGAGTCTGTTATCATGACCCTAGATCGCGAAGAGCGCAAGATGTCACTGTCAACTCGAAGATTAACTCCTGATCCATGGGAGGATATTGAAGCTAAATACCCCGTTGACTCTAAGCATAAAGGCAAAATTACCAACCTTTCGAACTTTGGTGTTTTTGTTGAGCTTGAAGAGGGAATCGACGGACTCGTGCACATATCCGATCTTTCTTGGTCTAAAAAAATCAGTCACCCTACAGAGTTCTGTAAGCCGGGTGAAGACCTTGAAGTAGTGGTTATGGAAATTGACAAAGAGAATCGTAGGTTGTCATTAGGTCACAAGCAACTGGAAGAAAACCCATGGGATGTATTTGAAACGGTGTTTACTGAAGATTCAGTGCATCAAGGAACAGTAATCGGTAAAAACGATAAAGGTTTCGTAGTATCACTTCCATACGGTGTTGAAGGTTTTTGCCCTACACGTCACGCCAACAAAAAAGAAGGCGGCAAGCTATCAATTGATGATACATTAGATTTTAAAATTCTTGAATTCAATAAAGAAGCCAAAAAAATCATTGTATCTCATGGCGCGTTGCACGATGATGTAGATGAAGGTAAAGGTAAGCGAAAGCCTCAAGGCGGTGCTAAACCGGGTGCAGGTAGAGCTACGCGGAAGCAAATGCAACAAATCAATGAGCAGGGTGAAAAATCTACACTCGGCGATTTGGATGCGCTTTCAAAACTGAAAAAAGAAATGGACGAGGGCGAGAAAAAATAAGTTCTCTCTGTTTTAATCCACTCTAAAGGGCTTCCGATTATCGGGAGCCCTTTTTTTTGGCTTTTACGAGCCAATTTGTATTTACTTATTTACTTATTTACTTCCGAAATTTAAACTCGGTTAGCTCCAATTTTAATTTGAGGGTTAAGCACTTTTTGCTGTAGCTGTTCGCCTTGTATTATTACACAATATACCCTCGGGCATCCTAAAATTTATTGCCGGTAGAATTACGTACTTTTATATAAGGTTTTTACCAACTTTGCACGCTAAATTTTCACAATTGAAATTCAAGGTTTTTTTCGCGTTTTTCTTCATTTTGTTTTTTGTGTATTCACCGGTAAAAGCACAAAAAAGCCTTGTAGATAAATTCAAGTTTTGGAAACAGGATACAGCGGTTAAAAGTGAGGGTATTTTTCTTTTCCCTTTGCTTTATTATACGCCGGATACTCGAATAGCTGCAGGAGCCGTAGGTATATACTACTTCAATACAGGTACTCATACCAAGGTTGAAGACGCTAAAACTAGGCTCTCTTATGTAAAGCTACTTAGCGATTACACTCAAAATAAACAGTTTGATTTGTGGTCATCATGGAATATTTTTACCAACGAGGAAAAGTACCTTTTTAAAGGAGAGTTTCGATACCGAAGGTTTCCCGATCGATTCTATGGTATTGGTAATAATACACCTAATTCAAATGTGGAGTTTTACACCTATGATTTGTTGCATCTCAAGTTACTTGGTCTTAAAAAATTGGCGCCAAACTTTTTTGTGGGGCTGGATTATCAATTCGCTTACGAGTATAATTTTGGATTGCAAGAGGGAGGGCTGTTGCAAAAGGGAGATATTATCGGCTATAATGGGGGAACCGGTTCGGGCGCCGGTGCGGTAATTACGTACGACTCTCGTGATAATGTAGTCAATTCTTATGAAGGTATTTTATTCGAGGTTTCAGCATATTATTTTGATGAAGCGCTTGGTGGAGATTTCAATTACTTCAATCTCAACGCAGTTTTTTCTACATACAAAGAGGTGTTTAAGAATCAAATTTTCGCATTTCATGTATTGACGCGTACTAACTTTGGAGGTGTTCCTTTTTTAGATATGGCAAAGGTAGGCGGTGATGAAATTTTACGCGGCTATGCAGCCAACAGGTATCGCGATCATCACTTTACCGGAATGCAGGTGGAATATCGCTTTCCCGTTTGGTGGCGCTTTGGCGCTGTGGTTTTTGCCGGCGCGGGTGATGTAATGCGTTCTCCGTCTGATTTACGGTTGGACAGGCTAAAGTACTCTGTAGGCGGAGGCATACGTTTCAATATCAATAAAAGGGAACGCTTAAACCTCCGTTTTGATTACGGATTTGGCCGCAGAAGTGATGCGTTTTACATCATGATGGGGGAGGCGTTTTAGTGATTTTGAATATTTCCGAGTCACCTGCCGGAAACATTTGTATTGGAAACGTT
Organism: Cryomorphaceae bacterium; assembly: GCA_003564735.1. Taxonomy (GTDB): domain Bacteria; phylum Bacteroidota; class Bacteroidia; order Flavobacteriales_G; family Salibacteraceae; genus Salibacter. The sequence goes on along the minus strand of PXEK01000347.1, from coordinate 938 downwards.
TTTGTTGGAAAATAAAAAAGGCAAACCTTTTGATTTGCCTTTTTGTCATGTTTTAGTCAAAGCCTTTTTACAGTGAATCAGCAAGTCGTTCAAACTTTTTGTTTTCGGGATCCAACTTTCGAGCTAAATTAATCACTTCACCCGCCTCGCTCAATTCATCATTTTCTTTTAAATACTTTGTGTAGTGTATAAAACCCATTTCAAATGCGGGAAATACTTCTTCGGGGATATTGAAGTCACCGGTGGCTGCCATTTTTTCAAAAGCTTTTATCGCGTTACTTGCGTGATCTAAACCCACTCTTCTGTTTCGCGAAAGTAAATCGGTAACAGCTTTGAACAACTCCATGGAGGCGTCTTCTTCATCAATTCTCAATCCGTAGCGCATATAGTAAGCGGCCTTTCTAAAATCATCCTGAACAAAAAAGCCGCGCGCCTCAGCAATGGCAAGAGCTTTTATTTCGTTGATGATGTGTTGATTGTCGCCGAAAAGGTGTGGCTCTTCCTTTTTTATGTGCCTGTCATCACGCTTTTTAAACTTTGCGGCGATTTTTATGGCGTCTTTTACTGCATTTTCATATTCTTCTACCTCTCTTAACTCAGGGTCTTCGTGAATTCGCATTAAGCTCAAGGCCGCCCATAAATAGGGCTCACTGTCATACTTGGTTTTGTCTTTCTCCGTCTTTTTTATGGCTTTATCATAGCACTTTTCATAATCGCCCATGACGTAATAATCAAATAAGTCTGAATGTGTGCCGTTGGCCACTTGTGCCGTAAGCGATATCGAACCAAAAGAGAGTAGTGTGGTGAATAAAACTGTGGTGAGAATGTTTCTTGTTTTCATACTGTGAATTATTTTATTTCAACTTCACGAAATTATAAAAAATTCGCGGAATAGTATCACTTTACCAAATACAATACCGGAATTATATCTATTCGTT
>PXEK01000308.1 GCA_003564735.1 Cryomorphaceae bacterium | reverse complement strand
CTTCTGATTCAACTTTTTGGAGCACATTCACGTCAAACAAATATGGCGTGTGTAACTCGTACAGTTCGTTTTTAACAGCAGACAATATTTCGTCGCTAATTTCGGTTCCGACCAAACTAAGGTCAATATCAGAGCCTTCTTTGTAATTTCCTTTTGCGCGGGAGCCGTATATCAGCACCTGCTTCACCTCCTGACTATGCGATGTACAGCGGAGCGGTGCCGTTTGAAAACATGCCCGTTACCGAGATTCCCAAAACCTACATGTACGCTACCGACAGCGACGGGAATCCGCACTCACCCGGTTGGTACACCCTTAAGTTTAAGGCGATGTATCAAATCGGCAATCACCTTACCGTAAGCGGCGGCGTGGAAAACATCACCAACGAGGGGTACAGACCTTTTGCCTAGGGCATTGCAGCTCCCGGGAGGAATTACATCATCTCACTGGGCGGTAGTTTTTAACCCGTTTTGATTTCAACACACTCCCCCGCTTTTCACATCGTCAAGCGGGGGTTTTGTTTTTTGGTCAGAACCGCAATTTCCTCCACATATCCTCTAATGAAGTCATCTTATAAAATAACACCCTCCTCTATCATAAAAACATCCCGCTCATCAAAACTTGCGGCAACAGGGAATCTAATGGAAGCTTTTACACCAACGTTTAAAAAGCTGAGGGTCGTATAAAAATGAAACAGGGCTTATATGATTTAAAATCGGATGTATTTATTTTCTACGTGATTTTATGAACCATAAAAAAAGCCCCGCCGGTATTAATCGACAGGGCTTTACCATGAAAAAAAAAATCGAAAACAACAACTATTTAATGATTACTTTTTTCATTACAGAATTTGATTTGCCGTCAATTTTAATGAGGTAAACTCCTTTGGCACGATCGGTCAAATCTAAAGTTAATTCGTTTTCGCCGCGAATTTGTTGAACTAACCGGCCTTGCATATCGAGTACCGAAATTTTTTCGATTCGCTCATTGGTTCTGACCATAAATATGCCTGAAGATGGATTGGGATAAACAACTACCTCATCTTCAAGTAATGTTACATCGCGCGTTGAGACCCCATCACCGTAACCGTTGCCTTTTAATGTGATGTTGTCGTATCGGTTATTACCGTTACTTTGATCTGTATTTCCTTCCCAAGTGATTCTGATCATAAAATCGGGGTTGTCATTTACAGCCGAAATATCTTCAAAGTTGACGGTAACGAGTTCATAATCTTCTGTAATATCAAATTCATTAACAGGTAAACCCATTGTGGTGTAGCTGTTGCCGCCATCTGTGCTGTACTCAATTATGTTTTTCAACATGCCGCTGCCGGATCGATGCACAGCATATTCAAAACGTAAGTTGTCGCAACCTTCGGTATTGAAGTTGAAAATAAGTGCCCGATCTTCACTTCGGTTTCTCACTCTTGCAGCAACTCCCTCGCTTTCGCCCATGTGTAAATTTATGTCAGAGCCCGGATCATAATCATCTATATCCCGATTGCTCGAACCTTCATACGTCATAAATGCTGTACTGCCGGGAATGGCAGAATAATCGGCCTGAATGGTTTTTACATCTTCCGGCGTTTCCAAAGTGTTAAAGTGCCAATAATAAAGTAAGTCGTCATATTCGGCCGGTTCGGTTACGGTAATTAATGAAGAATCTGTAAATCCGCCGTCGTTTGTTGTTACAACAATGTAAGCCTGACCCACGCTGATTGCTTCAATGCCTCCGTTGTTGTCAACCGTTACAACAGATGCATCTGTGGTACTCCATGAAACCGCATCATCAGCAGCGCTCGCCGGAATAATTTGGTATGTTAGCGAGAACGTTTCCGTAACCAACAAGTCAACATCTTTAGGTATAATGGAAACGCCGCTTACGGGCGTTACAGCAGCCATAGGCGTGCCTTCCAAAACGATGTTGTCAAAGCGGTTATTGCCGTTTGAAGCTGTGTTTTGCTCAAAAAACAACATTTTTACAGCAAAATCGGGATTATCATTAGCGGCACTTAATGAACTGAAATCGAATTGTACCAATTCATAATCGGTATTTACTTCAACGGTGTCGCCAAATTGAGTAAAGGTACTGCCGTCTGTAGTAGTGTAAATCACTTGTTTTAGCATCCCGCTGCCCGATCTTTCAGTGGCATAACTCAATTCCAAGTCTTCATAACCTGTTGTCGGCAACTCGATGATGAGCTCCATACTGTCTGAGGGGTTTCTGGGCCGAATACCTCGATCGTCCGGCTCACCGAATCGGGCATTAATGGAACTGCCGCCCACATCATCCATCCTGCTCAATTGAGAAAGACCGGCATACGCCTCGCGATAGGTAATTGAAGGCGCAGTAGTGTGGAGCGTGAAATCCGCCGCAACACTGTAAAGTGAGTCGTCATCGGCAGTATTAAAGTGCCAATAGTGAATTACATCTTGTGCTTTGAGTCCAAATGCACATAGAATCATTGTCGAGAAAAGTAAAATTTTTCGCATAATCGTGTTTTTTTGATTTACGCAAAAGTACCTAACAATCAAACTACTGGGAATTAGCTCAAGGTTATGGATGTATTATTTTAACTCTAAGAGAAATTCAAATCTGATAACACAAGATTTATATATTTAAACGATTTATAATATACCCTTAATGTATTTTTATGGTTTTGGTCACAACCCTATAAAAAATGCCGGTTAAATAGCGTATTGTCTTTTCGCAAAGATTTAATTCCGCCGGCTTACCTGTAATTCATTTTAATAACTTTTCCCCTTCTCCCCAAATCCTTGGTCATCCGCTTAATCCGTGTTCCATCACTTGCCGACTTTCGCGGTAAGTAGTTTTTCTTTCTCATAAAACACTTTCCCTACTCGCTTAATATTTTCTCGGAGGCCTTCTGATTCAACTTTTTGGAGCACATTCACGTCAAACAAATATGGCGTGTGTAACTCGTACAGTTCGTTTTTAACAGCAG
>PXEK01000313.1 GCA_003564735.1 Cryomorphaceae bacterium | reverse complement strand
CCGTTTATTGCGTTGAGTCAAGAGAAATTACAATACCAAAACTCGTGGGACGTCATTATAGCGGGCTAAAAACATAAACAGAACGGCGACTACGATAAAGCCATTTTAGAATACGAAAAAGTACACGAGGGTGACACCAATTTTTTCCCTTATGCATTGCCTGAAAAAATGAGCGTTTATGCATTATTGGAAGACTTCGAAGAAGTGGAGAAACTGGGCAACGAGTACTGGTATTTTAGACATAAATTACCCACCGAATTTTACCTAAGTTACGGAACGGCACTTGACCGACTGGAAAAATATGACGAAGCGCAAAGCATGTATCGTCAATTACTAAAAGAGTTTCCGCTCAATTATTCACTTTGGTATAATTACGGCGTGTCACTCAAGTTGGACGAAAAGTACGATGCGGCTTTAAAAGTTTTTAAAAACACCATTCAAATCAACCCGGTGTATGACAGGGTACACCTACAAATTGCTGATTTCGCTTTTAAACAACGCCATACAGCCAAGGGTTTGATGGCTTTAAATATGTATCTTACTTTAGGTCCGGCCAAGCGCAATACACTCAACACCCTGGGTTATGCTAATTCAATATCGAATTCTAAATATTGGAATGAAGATGACTACGTTGAAGTCACCTCTACAGACATAGGCAGCAATCAAGAATTCGCCACCATTGATGAATTGTTGCACAATTACGCCGCCATTGATAAGAAGTACAAAACGGGAAGTAAGTTAGACTACGATTTAATTAAGCAATCACACCTCATGATTGATATGCTTGCCGATTTACCCGAAAAAGAAGGCGATTTTTGGCATGACACCTACATTTGGTTTTACAAAAAAATGAAGGAAGATGATATGTTTGAAGATTGGTCTTACCTCATTTCAAATTTTGTTACGGCGAATAATTACAAACGCATTATTTCCCGTAAGGAAAAAAATATAAAAGAAGCTTTGGATTGGGCTCAAAACAACATTGATCAACACCACCGCGAGGTTGATTTATCTTTCATGGAAAAAGGAACGGTAACAGCTCTACGAAATGAGGATAAACACTTTTACACCTACGCGCTCGGTGATTTCGAATACGAGGAGGGATCAGACAATTTGGTGGGTGATGTAACCTTTTATAATCAGGCCGGTCGAGTATCTGCTCGCGGTAACTTTGACGACAACCACAAACGCCACGGCGAGTGGTTCTTCTACTTTCCCAACGGCTATTTAAAAGAAGAAATAACCTACGAGCACGGCGAATCTACGGGCGAGGGCAAAATTTACGAGGATAACGGCCTCATGAAATATGAACTCGAATACAAGGCGGGAAAAATTCACGGCGATGTGAAAATATATGAGAAAGGCATTATTGACCGCATTGTACCTTATGAAAATGGCGAAGTAAGCGATAACGGCTTGTTTACAAAATTCCATAAATCAGGAGGTGAAAGCTACAGTTATAAACTGAAAAACGGTAAAGCGCACGGTCCGTACAAATCTTATTACAACACCGGTGAATTACGTGCTGAGGGAACCTATGACGAGGGCGACTATACCGGCGAACGCAAAATTTATTTTCGCAACGGTAATTTGAGTTACTTAGAGAATTACAAAGACGGTAAAAAGCACGGAGAGTATGAAAGTTACTACATCAGCGGTAAATTACACACCAAAGGTATTTATGTAAAAGGAAACAAAAGCGGTGACCGGAAAACCTTCACTCGAAACGGCGACCTGCAACTGGAGCAGTCATTTGATGAAAGCGGAAAGCTTACCGGTCACGAGAAAAGTTATACACTTAACGGCGACCTGTTGAGCGATAAGTTTTTCAAAAAAGGTGATATTCAAGAATTCACTTTTTTTGACGCCAAAGGTGAAATCATCGCGCAAGAAAGCACAAAAAGAGGAAAACTCGACTTTAAAGATTATCACGACAACAGGGTGCTCAAAGAAGAGGGACTACTCAAAAAAGATGAACGCGAGGGCGAGTGGAAAACCTATTATACGAACGGTGCGCTCAAGGTACTTCGCAATTATGAAGAAGGTCAATCGGTAGGTGAATACAAAAAGTACTTCCCCAACGGTGAGTTGGAAATCAGCTATCCTTTCATCGAGGAAGGAGAAGCTACCGGCTACTACACCGATAGATACAGGAACAAAAACCTTTACAGACACGGATTTATAAACGGAGGCAGTTTTAACGGTCCGTGGGAATATTTTCGACGCGACGGTGAATTAAACTCCACCATGTTTTATGTTGACGGTAATAAAAACGGATTTGGTCGCTACCGAACCAAAAACGGTGTAATGACCCGAACCGAGTATCTGGAATACGGCGATAAGAAATTCAGCGTATATCACGATACAAGCGGCGCACCCCTCGATACCCTTTTCCACATTCCTTCAGTGAAAAAGAAATCGCTGCGCATGTGTGCCGATTGCCATACCTACTTTGAGGTGGATTTGATGAACAATGTTTATCACGGCACGGCAATTTACCGCTATCCCACCGGTGACACAGCCTCCTTCGGCGATTATTTTGAAGGAGATAAAAACGGCGAATGGCGCTCGTATTACATTAACGGTTCCCTCGAGTATAAAGGCGTTTACGAGCACGGCAACAAGCAAGGCGAGTGGCGCCATTATCACCGCAACGGCGAGCTTAGTGAGATTTACAACTACTTTAACGGCAAACTACACGGAGAGCGCAAATCATTCAATAGCTCCGGGGACGTTACCTTTCACGCCAATTACAGGCACGGCAGCTATCACGGAGAAGTGAAATACTACATCGACGCCAAAAATGACCACACACGCACCTATTACGATGGAATCCTCAAAAGCTACAGTTACAAAAAGAACGGCGAAACCATTACCGTACCCGTTGAAAACGAAACCGTTCGCGCTGAAATCACTTGGAACAACGGTACAATGGCTCGCGTATTCACGCTGAAAAACGGCTACTTACAAAATG
>PXEK01000053.1 GCA_003564735.1 Cryomorphaceae bacterium | reverse complement strand
TTCAGCAACAGCTTTTGCAAAGAATCCCATAAAGCCTAAACTCACGCCGTACTTTTCTTTAAATTTATCTTTGTACTTCGCCCGTAAGTCCATAATCGGCTTCATATCAACCTCGTTAAAGGTAGTGAGCATAGCCGTGTCGTTTTTCACCGAAACCAAACGCTCGGCAACTTTACGTCTAAGTGAACTCATTTTTTCACGACGCGTTTCGCGCGAACCTCCCCAACCTTGAACAGCCTCGGCATCCATACCTCCCGAAAGGTAGGTTTCAACATCGGCTTTGGTGATGCGACCGTTCGAGCCCGTACCTTTCACCTTATCGCTGTTAACGTCGTTTTTACGCATCATTTCTTTAGCGACGGGAGAGGCTTTCACATCCTTATTATCATCATCTTTTTTGGCGGTGTCTTCCTGATCCTTCTTCGATTCCTTGTCTTCCTTTTTGCTTTCCTCTTTCTTGGATTCTTTTTCCTCAGAGTCGGAATCATCGTCTTCTTTTCCTGAACCCCCGCCTTCGGGCGCTTCGGCATCGGTATCGATTTTGGCTACTACTTGCCCTACCTCAACGGTGTCGCCTTCTTCAGCAATTAATTCGATAGCTCCGGCATTTTCTGCCGTGAGCTCAAGGGTTGCTTTATCAGAGTCAATTTCAGCAATAACTTGATCACGTTCAACGTAATCACCGCTTTCAACTAACCATTCGGCAATTTCTACTTCAGTAATGGATTCGCCCGGACTCGGGATTTTAACTTCTACTGCCATCTTTAATTTATTGTTTATCTATATTTTATAAGTTCAATCAGTTCGCGGATATAGTGCACATCAAGTTGTCATGGTTTTGGTATTGGTTCTGACCAAAATCGCGCCTAATGCAAATTCCCTCTTTAAACATCAAAAACTCTATCTATAATATCTTGTTGTCTGTTTTTAAATACTTGTCCTGAGCCTGAGGCCGGACTCGCGCTCTCATTTCTCGAAATGAATTTCAAATTTCGATCAAATACCCGCAACAGGTAACTGTAAGCTCCCATATTTTCAGGCTCTTCTTGAGCCCAAACTACCTCAGCATTCTTGTACGTTCCCAAAACCTTTTTCAGCTCTTTCTCGGGCAGCGGATACAGTTGCTCCAATCGCACTAAAGCCACATTTTTATTGTCTTTATCTTCTCTTGCGGCAAGCAAATCATAATACAGTTTGCCTGAACAAAACACAACGCGCTTCGTGTCTTTTTTAGTTATTTCTGAATCGTCAATAACGTATTGGAAACCGCCTTCAGCCAAATCTTCAATAGTTGAAACACATTTGGGATGTCTTAAAAGGGACTTGGGCGTGAAAATAACCAACGGCTTGCGGAATTTTTGAACCATTTGCCTGCGCAATGCATGGTACATGTTAGCGGGCGTTGTACAGTTTAAAATATACATATTACCCTCAGCCGCCAACTGTAAAAAACGTTCTAAACGTGCGCTTGAATGCTCTGCGCCCTGCCCTTCATAGCCGTGAGGCAAGAATAACACCAAACCGTTCATGCTGTTCCATTTATCTTCAGCGGCAGACATGAACTGGTCATAGATAATTTGAGCTCCATTGTTGAAGTCTCCAAATTGTGCCTCCCAAATGGTAAGTGCTTTTGGCGCTCCAAATGCATAACCGTATTCAAATCCCACAACGGCGTACTCTGACAATAAGGAATTATAAATTTCAAATGACGGTTGTGAATCGGTAAGATTTTTAAGGGGGTAGTATTTCTCTTCAGAATCTTCTTGCGTTAACACGGCATGCCTGTGTGAAAATGTTCCCCTTTCCACATCTTGTCCGCTAATGCGCACGGGATAACCTTCATCTAAAAGAGAAGCATAGGCCAGTGTTTCCCCCATGGCCCAGTCCAGTTTATTTTCCTCAATCATTTTGAGTCGCTGATCAAAAAGTCTTTTCGTCTTTTTGAAAAATTTCAATTTCTCGGGCAGTGTATTGGTTTTATTACCCAATTCTATTAAACGGTCTTTGTTAAACGCCGTATTGACGGGCTTTACCATTTCTTCAATTGAGCCTTTCTTGAAATCACGCCACGTATTTTGTAAAAAGTCTGATATAGAGGCTTTCTCAATCGACTTCGAATTATCTAGGTGCTCTTGTAGTTTGCTTTTAAATTCATCATCAAGCTTAGTCATAAAGTCCTTATCAATCACACCTTGCTCAAGCAAAACCTTTCTGTAGATATCCCTCGGGTTAGGATGCTTTGAAATAGTTTTATAAAGTAACGGCTGGGTAAATCGAGGCTCATCTCCTTCATTATGTCCGTATTTCCTATAGCACAACAAATCGATGAATACGTCTCTGTGGAATTTTTGTCTAAATTCCGTAGCCAGTTTCAACACGTGAACCATAGCCTCAACATCATCACCGTTTACATGGAATACGGGACTTAAGGTTACTTTACCTATATCGGTACAATAAGTACTCGATCTGCCGTCAATGTAATTTGTTGTAAAACCAATTTGATTGTTTATCACAATATGAATGGTGCCACCTGTTCTATACCCTTTCAGTTGAGCCATTTGTACCACCTCGTAAACTACACCCTGAGCGGCAATGGCGGCATCACCGTGAATTTGAATAGGTATCAGTTTTTTCTCGTCTTTAAGGTAATTGTCGATTTTTGCTCTGGCAATACCTTCCATTACGGGATCAACAGCCTCCAGGTGTGAAGGATTGGGCGCCAAGGTCAGTTTTACCAGCGTTCCTTTATTTGTTTTCACCCGACCCGATGTTCCCAAGTGGTACTTTACGTCACCGTCAAACTCCTCATCTTCATACTCTTTACCTTCAAATTCGCTAAAAATTTCACCGTAGGTTTTATTAAAAATATTAGCTAATACATTCAATCTGCCTCGGTGTGCCATTCCCATGATAAACTCCTCGGCTCCCAACTCGGCACCGTATTCAATAATGGTATCCAAAGCGGGGATGATGG
>PXEK01000247.1 GCA_003564735.1 Cryomorphaceae bacterium | reverse complement strand
ATTCTCATTCCTATCGGTATTACCCACGAAAGGGTTTTAGACCGCAAAACATACCGCTACGTTGAAGAAACAGGCGGCTATGTCATTAACTACCTTTCCACGCAAAGGGGTTGGTATTTTTATGACCATGAAATAAAACTCACGGGGAAATCAGCGAGTGAACTTGACGGCAGCGCATTGCATATGCAAACCCACCGGGGTTTGTTCGGCTTTGAAGTGAAAGGACCTTGGAAAATCCTCACCGTAGATGGAAAAGAGCTTTCGTAATCCTTTTTTGGTCAGAACCCCCCAACCATTTGAAAAAAAGTGACAATAGAACCCGTTCACAAAGTTCGCGAACAAGCAAAAAACTATGATACAACCCGAAGTAGCCTACTCTCTCTTAGCGGCACTTATCGTTTTTCAACTGTTCAACCGCTACCATAAAGATATTGTGGGGTTTTATTATACCAAAATAAAACACAAAACCAACATTCCGCGATCATCGTACCTCATGCGGTACAAGTACCTCAACAAACATTTTGACTATTTCAAGCCCCTTAGCGATAGTGCAAAATCAGAATTCATTACTCGCATGTGGAACTTTGAGCAAAGTAAAAAGTTCATCACTTCGGGGAATATCACACTCGAACCCGAAATGAAGTGGTTGGTTTCAGCGGCCGCAATTCAACTCACCTTCGGACTCAAGGATTATATGATAAGAAGCCATTATCAAATTGTTTTGCACGCTGATGCTTTCTACCTTCCCGGATCTAGACTAAAGATGAAAGGAGCCGCCTCCCAAGCCGGCACTATACATCTTTCATGGCCGGATTTAAAGCAAGGGTTTGAAGTTCCCGACGACCGCTATAACCTCGGCCTTCACGAACTCTCTCACGCACTAAAAATGACCGTTTTGGGGGGCAAAACATTTGACGACCGATTGAAGCGTTACTACAGCGCATGGAGTAAAACAGTGAAACAAGAATTCCTCAACCTCAAGCACGGCAATGAACATTTTTTGAGAAAATACGGCGGTACCAATATGCATGAATTCTTTGCCGTATGCATTGAACACTTTTTTGAGGTACCGGCCGGTATGAAAAAAGAGCTCCCCGAATTATATTCAAGTTTAAGCGTTTTACTAAATCAAGATCCACTGAATGCAGCAAGTGATTATCGTGTAAGTACAGCAGTACAAAGAAAGTATAGCACCTTTAAAACAGCCGTACCAAAAGCAAAAGACATTTCATGGCACTGGTCGCTCAGTTTATTACTTATCGGGTTTTTCACCACCATTGCCACCTTCATTTATTTCGACACATTCTTCATAACAACCGTATCTATTATAGCCCTGTGGCTCGGCATTTCTCTCATTGCAGGCGTCATTCACTACCCCTCGGTTGTAAAGAACAATATCATGGGTATTCCCGTGTACATCATTTATTCATTAATAGGCCCTGCCCCCATATTCATATTTTGCATGTTACTCGCCAACCACTTTATACCGCTTGAAGAAGCTAAACACATAAAATTAAACGCCGTACACTTAGAGGTTCCCCCTCGTTTTAACGGCACCGTTGTTACTTACCAAAAAGATTTGAATGAAGGCAAAACCCTAAAACACGTTGAAAAAGTGGAGGGTTATTATGAATACGAGTTAGAGGGCAGCACCATGCACATGATGGTTTACCGAGGTATTTTTGGATATAAGGTCAAATCAAACAAATATATTCAACGCGAAAACGGCAAGTGGATTGAACACTAATACTTTCCTAATACGTACAAACGACAAATAAAGTCACTATTTCTATAATTTTGCCCAATGAAAATTCTCATTATAGAAGATAATGAAAAAGTAGCCCGACTTATAGATGAAGGACTGAGTAAAGCAGGTTACGATACTACGGTTGCCTATGACGGGGCTCGAGGTGAACAACTCGCACTAAAAGGAGGGTTTGACCTAATCATTACAGACATCATACTCCCCAAAAAAGACGGTTTGGAAGTTTGTAAGAACATCAAAGCAGCACAACCTTTCACGCCCGTTATTATGCTCACCGCGCTGGGTACTACTGATGAAAAAATCGAAGGATTTGATGCCGGTGCCGATGACTATATGGCCAAGCCTTTTGAGTTTAGAGAGTTAAAAGCTCGCGTAAAAGCGCACTTGAAAAAAAACAAACACAGCAACCAAAATGAACCCGCTAGTGAATTGAGATATGCAGATATTATCATGAACCTCAACACTCGTGAAGTATTTCGACAAGAAAAGCCTATAGAACTTACACCTAAAGAATTCAATTTACTTAAATTCATGCTCGAAAACCCCGAGCGCGTGTTACCCAGAGACCTCATAGCACAAAAAGTGTGGGATACTCACTTTGATACGGGAACAAATTTTATTGACGTTTACATCAACTACCTGCGAAAAAAAATTGATAAGCAATTCGGTGAAAAGCTCATCCACACCAAAACGGGAATCGGATTTATCCTTAAAAAATAATGAAAATTCAAACTCGGCTTACTCTGCTTTTTACAAGTTTAACCGCTACTTTGCTGATAGTGTTTAGCGCGGTTATTTACTACAGTGCCGAGAAAAATCGCGAAAAAGAATTTTACACCCAACTCATAAAAGAAGCCGTAACAAAAGGCAACTTACTTTTTGAAGCCGAAGTAAACCCTGAAATACTACAGAATATATACATAAGCAACCGTCGCATTTTGGATGAGGTTGAGGTAGCTATATACGACACATCATTTCAACTCAAATACCATGATGCCGTTGAAATTGACTTTGTTCAGGAAACTCCGGCCATGCTTAAAGCCATTGCAAAGGGAAAAAAACTGCAATTTTACCAAGATGATGTTCAAGTTGTGGGCATAAAGCCGGACTTTCGAAATACTCCTTACCTGGTAACAGCAGCTGCACGCGATGGTTACGGCTACAATAAAATGAAAAACTTACTCGCCACAATGGCACTTGTGTTAGTCATCTCCATCATTATAACCTACCCTATTAGTAGGTTTTTGGCTCAAAAGGCTCTTGTACCCTTGCAAGACTTTAACTCCAAAATCAGCACCATTACCGCATCCAAACTAGACTCTCGAATACCTACCCGATCCAAGCAACTAGATGAAATTGATTTACTCACTGATACTTTCAACAAGATGCTCAATCGTTTAGAAAGCGCTTTTACCTCTCAAAAAAACTTCATCCAAAACATCTCTCATGAACTAAGAACACCCCTTGCCTCGCTAAGAGGTGAGTTAGAACTGGCTTCAAGTCAAAAAGTAACAGATACCGAAAATAAAAAACGCCTAAAAAGTGCACTTGAAGATGTTGACCAAATTGAAAAACTGACCACCGGTTTGCTCAATTTGGCAAAAGCCGAATACGACTCATCCAAAATATCATTCAAAAATCTGCGTCCGGACGAATTGATTCTTGACGCGGGATCTCAGGTAAAAAAATCCAATGCCGAAAATAATTTTGAAATCAATTTTATTGAAAACAACTCAGGTGACGACCTACCTGAAATCAATGGAAACGAATACCTCCTTCAAACAGCCTTTCTCAACCTTATTGAAAACGCCTGCAAGTTTTCAAAAGACTCCAAGTGCCAAATCAATATTGAAAACAGATCAACACATGTGCGATTAACCTTTACCGATAAAGGAAGCGGCATTTCCGAAGAGGAGAAAACCCGCATATTTGAACCGTTTTTTAGAGGTAAAGAGACCACCGGCACCCCCGGCCACGGTATCGGACTGTCCCTAACCCAAAAAATTATCCTTCTGCATGGCGGAACTATTGAGCTCACGTACTCCAAACCCGGCAAAACCACTTTTGAGGTGACTCTACCCCGGCTCTGACCAAAAACACTCTAATAGTTTTCTAATAATTTTTTAAACGTACTCTAAAGGCAATACGTGATAACCCTTCATAATCTTGCAGCGCAATTCGAGACGGGTTTGTCTCGATGAAATCAAAAAATATCAGTATTATGAAAAGACTATTACTCATTACGATGTGTGCCTTGCTTGCAACAAGTTTGACGGCACAAAATGCTGCAGACACTGCGGAGAAAAAAGAACTCCCCTTTTTCATCCATGAAAGTAAACGAATGCCCGATTTTGAATTGGAAGAGAAAAAAGAAGGAGCATTCCTCACCGGATTTCCCCGTTTCCAATTCGACCCTATTAGAGGTTTTGGAGCAGGTGGTGACATCAACATTTTTATAAATGGTGACAGAAATGACCCTTTCTTTGAATATACGCCTTACCGACACGCCATAAAAGGTCAAATTTTCCTTTTTGAAAACGGCCGTGCTCGATATGAGTTGGGATATGATGCTCCTTATATTTTCGATACTCGCTGGCGCTTGAGAGCCGATGCGGTTTACTGGGAAGATCCCGATGCTCAATATTGGGGTATGGGACGCGATGCCACAAACAGTGCTCTCGAGTTTAGAGATAAAAAAACGGGCGCCACCCGTAAATTTAACAATATGCGTCGCTACGAAGATAACTTAGGTATTGCAGAACTCGAAGGTATGGGCAGCGAGGCTCGCTGGATGACAGATCAACACTTCAACAATATTCGCCAAAAGGAACAATTATACAACCTGTTAGGTGAACGCGTATTTATGGGGGGTAAGTTACGACTCATGTTTGGGTATGAGGCCCTATTTACTCAATTCCAATCTTGGCAAGGTCGCGGTGTAGATGATGACTTTTTTGATGCTGAAGGCAATAAAGTGGAAGATGAAGTTTTCCATAGAGAAACTAAAGTTGATCAAGATATTGCCGCGGGAGTTTGGGATGAGTTTAACCTAAATGGGTTCAATAACGATGATAATTACATGTTCACCAGTATGCTCGCCGGTGCTCTTATTTACGATACACGCGATTTCGAACCCGACCCGTCAAAAGGTGTGTTTTTCGAATACTCACACGAATGGTCTACACCCGCTTTAGGCTCTGAATTTAGCTTTAACAAATTCATGCTGCAAGGTCAATATATTAACACACTCCTTAAATGGAGAAACGGTAAAAGCCGTTTGACCTTTGCGGGTATGGGCTCTATAGGTTACGTATGGGGTAGCAATATCAACTTTATAGAAATGTGGGATTTATCGAGCCAGGCTGAGGCCGGCGGCATCATGATTATGGGTGGTGAAAGATCGCTAAGAGGTTACCGTGAGGCCAGATTCATGGCTCCGGCCACCGCACTCATCAACTTGGAATTACGTGCCCGCCTTTACGACGTGAAAGTCTTAAAGCAACACTTTAGCATGGGTGTTACACCTTTCTTTGATGCCGGAAACGTTTGGGATAACCTTACCGATATGAACTTGAGTAAATGGCGAGGTGCTCCGGGTATGGGTGCTCGTGTGGCTTGGAACCAATCCACTATATTAAGACTCGACTTTGCACGCAGTAGTGAAGGTAGCCAAACCTTCTTTGGTTTTGGACACATTTTCTAAACCCGCTTCGAAATATTGTATTTAAGTTTAGTAAGAAAAACCGGCATGATAGTATTGTGCCGGTTTTTCGTTTTATAAGAATGACCCGGTTGAGCGCAACAGCCCCTTGCCCCTCGTCCAAACGTTCTGTATAATCTGCTGCACTAGACCGCATTATTAACACGGTATAAAAATCAAATTCCACTTAAATGCTCTTTTTTTCATCACCGGGACATCCAAATTAAAATCCGAAAAGTTTAGCCGGCTCGACTTGATGTGTGTAGTGTAGGTAACTTCATTTGTTACCGGTTGATGCAACTTCACAGCATAGATTGTCTTTGCGATTTCGATTCCCTTCTCGGGACTGAGGTTTGATTGTTTCACCTTTAGTTGCCGCTCGAGTTCTTTTTACACTTTGTAGGCAGCACACGCAATTCAAATGTGTGCTTCTATCCTGGGTTATATGCGGTGGTAGATTGGTCTGATTTGAAGATCGGTCTTTCCCACACGGAAGGCTTTTTCCTGTTTTCAACACAATTCACACCTTTATTTTGTAAGGGGCTTAACGATAGACTGCATAATGATTCTGTTTTTGTCAGAACCCCATTTACTCGATAAAAGCCGATAATGTTACCTTAACTTTTATAATGCAATTTTGCTCACGAGGTAGAATACTAATCATACGTAGTTAAAGAGCTGAATAAATGCCCGGGGCGGTGTGATTTGAGAAGTTTGTCACCCATAGAATGTTTTTTGATTCACGAGTCAAGAATTTTCGTACCTTTGAAAGCGTGGAAATAACGGCAAAGCAAAAAGAGAATTATAAACGATTGCCGGCGTAATCAATCAAAAATAGGGTGCTTTAGGCCGCTTGTCAGGTTTTCTAAGTCTTGAAAAACACACGTAACCTATTGATTTTTAAAGATTAAATAAAATTTGCCGTAAATCAATGATTTGTTTTTCTTTGCAGCGTTTCAAAACTCTAAAACATAAACAAAATGTCAGACATTCAATCTAAAGTAGTATCAATCATTGTTGACAAGCTCGGCGTTGAAGAAAGTGAAGTAACAAATGAATCTTCATTTACTAACGACCTTGGCGCAGATTCTCTTGATACGGTAGAACTCATTATGGAATTCGAAAAAGAATTCAACATTGCGATTCCCGATGATCAAGCAGAGAATATCGCCACTGTAGGTGAAGCGGTAAAATTCATCGAAGAAAACGTTGAAAAGTAAATCATAGTTTATTTTTAAATTATTATTGCATGCAGCTTAAAAGAGTAGTTGTTACGGGTCTTGGTGCGCTCACACCACTGGGTAATACCGTTGATGAGTACCGCGATGGTCTATTTAACGGTGAAAGCGGTAGTGCCGCTATTACAAAGTTTGATGCCTCGGGATTCAAAACACAGTTTGCATGTGAAGTAAAATACTTTAATCCCAATGATCATTTTGATCGCAGGGAATCACGGCGTATGGATACCTTTTCTCAATACGCTTTGGTGGTTGCCGAACAGGCCGTTCAAGACTCGGGATTAATTTCAGAAAGCTTAGATGTTAGCCGTGTCGGAGTCGTTTGGGGCTCCGGCATCGGCGGCATTGAAACTTTTCAACAAGAAGTGCTGGGATTCGCTAAGAATAACAATGTACCTCGATTCAATCCGTTTTTCATTCCTAAAATGATAGCCGACATTGCGTCGGGTAACATTTCCATTAAATACGGTTTCAGAGGCCCTAATTATTCTACAATTTCGGCATGCGCTTCTTCTACCAACTCCATTATTGACGCGTTTAACCTTATACGTTTGGGTAAGGCAAATGCGATGATCGCGGGTGGTTCTGAGGCTGCCGTGAATGAAAGCGGTATTGGTGGGTTCAATGCCCTTCAAGCCCTTTCAACGCGTAACGACGATCCCACAACCGCTTCTCGTCCTTTCGATAAAGATCGCGACGGTTTCGTTTTGGGTGAAGGTGCGGGCGCCTTAATATTAGAAGAATATGAGCACGCCAAAGCCAGGGGAGCTACTATTTATGCCGAGATGGTAGGCGGCGGAATGAGCGCCGATGCTCACCATCTCACAGCTCCACACCCCGAAGGTTTAGGAGCGATAAGAGTGATGCAAGAAGCCATCGATGATTACTCAGACATAACGCCCGAAGATATCGATTACGTTAATGTTCACGGAACATCTACACCCTTAGGCGATGTGGCCGAGGTTAAAGCCATAAAAGCCGTGTTTGGCGAGCACGCATACAAACTTAATATTTCTTCTACTAAATCAATGACGGGTCACCTGTTGGGTGCGGCCGGGGCGGTTGAGGCTATCGCTGCAATTCTTGCAGTGAAATACGACACCATTCCCCCAACCATCAATCACTTCACTGATGATGAAGAAATTGATTCCAAACTAAACCTCACTTTCAATAAAGCGGAAAAACGCCCGGTAAAGGCAGCACTTTCCAATACCTTTGGATTTGGTGGTCACAACGCTTCGGTTGTTTTCCGTAAACCCGATTAACCGTGAATTTCCGCAGGTATCTTTCTCCATTCTCAAGGCGTAAATACGCCTCGGAACAAGAGAAAAAGATTACCGAAATTTTTCGATTTACACCAAAGCAACCTCAAATATATGAGCGTGCTTTCAGGCACAAATCTAAATACCAAAACCCCCGGGAAAATAATGAGCGTCAAGAGTTTTTGGGCGACTGTGTTTACGATTTAATTGTTGCGGAATATTTGTACGATTTGCTGCCCGAGAATGATGAAGGCGAACTAACTCGTTTAAAATCTTACTTAGTAAGTCGTAAATTCTTGAATTCCGTGGCCGAGAAAACCGGAATTACCGCTTTGGTAGAGGCTAAAATTCACGGAAAAAAGTCCTCGACTTCAATCGGCGGGAACGCCCTTGAAGCCATCATTGCAGCATTGTATGAGGATAAAGGTTTTGATTTCACAAAAGGTGCCGTTATTCAAAACATCCTTATTCCCTTCGCAAAAATCGATACACTCACCTCATTTACCTTTGACCCCAAGAGTAGGGTTTACGAATTATCACATCAAAAAGGTTTTCAAGTTGAGTTTACCACATTTGAAGGTGTGGAACACGATTTTGAATCTGTACTTTTGATCGATTCCCAAAAAGTTTCCCGAGGGGGAGGAAGGTCAAAAAAAGAGGCCGAAAAAGCCGCAGCAAGTGAGGCGATAAAAACTTTTTTTGATAACATAACCTGAGTTTTACTCACCGTTTGACTTTTCACTCGTACTTTCGAGCCGTAAAATGAAAACAAAAAAAGAGGTTCTCATACTCGAACATACCGCAGATTACTTCCTGGCAGCTGTGAGCTGCCACAGGAAAAATATTCGCTTTGTTTGGGAGTTAAACCAAGCCTTAAATTGTTCCTTTGAGCGAATCGAGGATTACGAAATCGTTTTGAAAAAAGGACAAACCGCAGGCTTTCGTATGTTTCAATGGCATGACCCGGAAGAGAGTTTCGCATACGTCGTAATTGAAAATAAAAGTAAATTGGGGCCGTTGATTCCCGAGCACGGTAAAATGGATTATTTATTTGCCGTTACCGGAGAGGTTGACTCAGTAAATACAAGAGAATTACTCAGTACAATTAAAAAGATGAATGACGTACTATTGGCTTTTGAAATCGATTTAGAAAATACAAAGTCAACACAAAACCTGATATTAGAATGAACTCACTAAGAAACAAAACAAAAATCGTTGCCACGCTAGGGCCCGCGACATCCTCTAAAGAGGTAATGCGTGAAATGATAAAAAACGGAGTGAATGTTTTTAGAATCAACTTTTCGCACGGTAAACATGAAGATGTCCAAGAACATATCAAAATCATTAGAGAGCTCGACAGTGAAATGAACTCCTTTACCGCTATTCTAGCCGATTTGCAAGGGCCGAAAATACGAATAGGCGAAATTCAAGGGGGGAAAGTAGACCTAAAAGACAATCAAGTTTTAAATATCACTACCGTTGAACAAATAGGCAATGATCAAAAAGTGTATTTGAATTACCCCGATTTCCCGTGTGACGTAAAACCGGGGGAACGTATCGTCATTGATGACGGTAAACTCGTTTTGGAAATTGTGGATACGGATAAAAAAACTGAGGTAAAAACACGTGTGATTCACGGCGGAACGCTTTCCTCCCGTAAGGGGGTAAATTTACCCAATACCACCATTTCACTACCATGCCTGACTGATAAAGACCTCCTTGATTTGGACTTTGTACTTAAGCAAGACGTTGATTGGATTGCTCTCTCCTTTGTGCGTCAAGCCGACGATATTATCGAGCTGCGCAATAGAATCAAAGAAGCGGAAAGACAGATTAAAATAATCGCCAAAATCGAAAAACCGCAAGCCGTGGATAACTTAGATGCCATCATTAGCGAAACAGACGGGGTAATGGTAGCACGAGGCGACTTGGGTGTTGAAGTTCCCATGCAAGAGGTTCCGCTAATTCAAAAGAACATTGTGCGAAAATGCCGGCGTGCGGCAAAACCCGTGATTATTGCTACCCAAATGATGGAGTCCATGATTGACAATATTTCGCCCACACGCGCTGAGGTTAATGATGTAGCCAATGCCGTTCTCGACGGTGCCGATGCCGTAATGCTCAGCGGTGAAACCTCTGTGGGTAGGTTTCCGGTTGAAGTCATCAAAAACATTTACAAGATAGTGTTAGAAGTAGAGAGTCATGATGAAATCTATTACAAAGAACTCAAACCCGAAATAGAACAAAGTCGATTTATATCAGACAATATATGCTACTCCGCAGTTCGCGTATCAAAACGCTCCGGCGCGAAGGGCATTGCCACCATGACATTCTCGGGATACACGGCGTATAAAATATCCTCGTTCAGACCCAAGTCTGATATTTTCGTATTTACCGGAAACGTCAAATTATTGAACAAAATGAGCTTGGTTTGGGGTACGCGAGCATTTTACTATGATAAGTTTGTGAGCACCGATCAAACAATTGAAGATATCAAAACCGTTTTAAAAGATAAAAATCACCTCCAAACCGATGATTTAATCATCAACATTGCGAGTATGCCCATTGCCGACAAGGGAATGACCAATATGATGCGATTGAGTAAAGTGGATTAAACCTTTAGGTTATCGATAAGCCGCACGCCGCTGAGGTGAGCGGCCGTAAAAATGCGAGCGTGTTCAAGTGCATCGCCTTCAAATGGCTGCAGAGTGCGTTCATCGGCTATGGTAAAATACTCTAAATCAAATTCGGGTCGGGACTTGAAGCGGTCTTTCATTACGCGTTCCACCTTTCTCGGCTCTGAATGAAATACCATTTTTCGCGCCTCACGTAAACACTCATATATAAAACAAGCCCGCTGCTTATCAACCTCGCTAAGTCGTTCATTCCTCGAACTCATTGCCAGTCCGCATTTTTCGCGCTTTATGGCACATCCCACAACCTTACCGTCAAAACCTTTACATTTAAATAGCTTTTTTACCACCAACAATTGCTGGTAATCTTTTTCGCCGTAATAAGAGTGGTGGGGCTTTACCAATTCCGTTAACCGACTCACAATTTGGGCAACACCTTCAAAATGTCCGGGTCTAAACTTACCCTCCATCGGCTTTGTAACGTAGCCCAAATCAATTTTTTCGCGCGATTCACCTTCGGGATACATTTCTTTTTCTTCGGGTAAAAAAACTATATCGCAATTTGCCCCGTTGAGCAGTTCCAAATCGGCGTCAATATTCTTCGGGTATTTCACAAAGTCCTCTCTATTGTTAAACTGCGCCGGATTCACAAAAATGGAACACACGGTAATATCGTTCTCACTTACCGATTTTTCAACCAGCGAAATATGCCCCGCATGCAGCATACCCATAGTGGGAACTAATCCAATCGTTTTCCCCGTTTCGCGAGCTCTTTGCAAGGCTTTTTCAATGTTATTTTTAGATGTAAATACTTTCAATTCATTTTATATTTTTGGTCAGAACCTTTTTAAACCCATCAGCCGGTCATCATGTATAACCGCTAATTTTATAACAAACGTACATCAATATTTTTACCTCTCATAAATCAAATAATATCAAGTTATATACAAAACAACCCTAGACCGTAACAAGGAACATTTTACGTGCTGAATAGCATGGAAATAAGTTAAACGTTCCTTTGGCTGTTCTAAAAATAATAGCTTACTTTTGTAGCTTCTTTTTTATAAACAAAAATATATGAGTAAACCCAAGATTTTGTTTGTCTCTCAGGAGATTGAACCTTATTACAAGGAGACGGAAATGGCCAAAGTAGGGCGTTTTTTACCGCAGGGTATTCAAGAACGCGGCAAAGAAGTGAGAGCATTTATGCCTCGATTTGGCTTGGTGAATGAAAGAAGACATCAATTGCATGAGGTAATACGTCTTTCGGGTCTTAATTTGGTGGTGAATGATTTGGATCATCCTTTAATTATCAAAGTAGCCTCCATACAATCGGCTCGAATGCAAGTTTACTTTATTGATAATGAGGAGTTTTTTAAGCGTAAAGCTACTTTTCAAGATAAGTCGGGTAAAATGTTTGAAGACAATGACGAACGCGCCATTTTCTTTGTGCGCGGAGTACTCGAAACGGTAAAAAAATTAGGTTGGTCACCCGATATTATTCATTGTCACGGATGGATGACCTCTTTATTGCCTACTTACCTGAAAACATTTTACAGTGATGACCCTTTGTTTTCAGAGACAAAAACGGTTTACAGTGTTTATGATCATCACCCCGATAAGCCTATGCATAGTGGTATGATTGATAAAGTTAAGTTTGATGAAATTGATGAAAGTGCGGTGAGTTTGCTCAAAAACCCCTCCTATGAAAATATGCATAAACAGGCGGTTAAAGATGCCGACGCTATAGTTGCAGGCACTTCGGAAATCCCCGAGGAAGTTATGAACGCTATTAAGGCAGAGGAAAAATCATTTATGGATTATACGGAATACTCTGATGATGAGGAATACTTTAATAAATTCGCCTCGTTTTATGATGAGATTCTCGATGAAAATTTTGTTTCCACTGATGCCGATTAAGCCCCTTCAGCATAGAACGTTAGGGAAAGAGGTGAGTTTTCACCTCTTTCTTTCTTTTATGCTCACCCTTCCCGTTTTGTTTACATCGTGCAGTGAAGAACCCGAAATTGAGGCAGATTTACCCCGCTCGGGATCTCAAATAGGTGCCGCATATACAGATACATTTTCTCTTTTAACGCGCACAGTGCGTATCGACTCGGTAAGAACAGATCAAAGCTTTAGAATGCCTTTGGGTGATTATAACGATCCTATATTCGGCGTTTCTAAAGCCTCTATGGTAACACAATTCGAATTGTCAAACCCCGGAGTTTCTTTCGCGGAGGGAAATTTGGAGTATGACTCCTTAGTGCTCTCCTTAGGATACGGAACCACCGGCCAAGGCGGCTCATTTTACAGCCGTAAAACCGGAACGGGCAGTGTAGATTTAGATGAACAAAGCTTTAAGGTTTACGCTGTTTCTACCAATAATTTTACGGCAGAAGATACGATATTTTCAGATGGTACCATTAGAAATAACGGCATTAAAGGAACGCTTCAATATGATTTGAATGAGCCGGTAGGAGAAATAACCACAAAACCCCGCGTAGGTCGGAGTGATTCGGTTTTCATT
>PXEK01000096.1 GCA_003564735.1 Cryomorphaceae bacterium | reverse complement strand
TCCAACTCGCGATACAATTGTCCTGTTGAAGTATAAATTTGAATTTTAGCATCCGGCTTCACACCCTCAAAATTCACCACATTTTCACTTGGGTTGGGGTACACTTTCACTCGGCTTTCCGTCTCCGATTTAGGAGCAACACCCGTTTGCCAATCGTACTCGTCAAATTTCCATTCGTATATCAAACCATTCCACCCGCCTATAGTGAAATGTCTCAACCCTGAAGAGTAAAGAGCCCCTCCGGCCTCACCAAATTTCGATTCTCTAATCAAAGTATCCCAAACAAGTTCACAAGTCAAAGGGTGTATTTGCATATGTACTGTTGACCAATCAAAAGGAGGTCGTGATTTACGAACAGTTCCCACAGGTAATAATAAACCATATTTCTCTGTTACAAATCCATTACCGGTCGCACCTGATTGATAATCTTCATAAGTGTGATTCAAATAATGCTTTTTAACTATTTCACCTGACTCTTTATTTACATGTGCATAATATGAACTATACCTGCCATTTTTAATATAATTCACTGCCAAATAATACAGATTCTCGGTTTCGTGAATAACTGAGCCATGTGATGCATTTAAATCAGCTATATGTGTTTCTCTTATTTCTCCTTTGATGTTTAATTCAAATATTGTATCGGCGATTAAGGATACATAACTATTTTCAGAATTCTCAAACCCCCAATGGGAAGGTGCTTTAGATGTGTGGAGCTTTAAATCAGGCGAATCAATCGGAGTAGTAAAAAACAATACGGCACGCGAAGATCTACCGCGAACAACAATGCCAAGTGTATCTCCGGTTGAAAACATCCCTGAAAACAATCGAATTTGAGAGTTTGACGCCCATTTGGTTTCAGGTAATTTCTCGTTCCACAAAACATCACCCGTATGCGGATCTAACCGAGCTATTTCACCGTCTCCCACCTCCTTTGAAACACTTACAAAAACAGCACCGGCTTTGTTTACATATACTTCTTGGGCAATTTGAGTTTGATTTTGCCCGCCCGTAAACCACAGCGTTTTACGCCACATCTCATCGCCGTTTTCATCTAACTTTACAACCAATCCGCGACCTGTTGTTCCCGATCCCGCTACATAAACTACGTCTTCTTCCGTTTCAAACGCCAAATCATATATTTGTACCATACCTTGCAGGTTCGCAAACTGTTGAACCCTTTGAGTAAAAGACTCAAGCGCAAGCAATACGGCGGCCGCAAACAAAAGGCCTCTCAATAATTTATGTAATTTCATTGCTTCACAATTTTAAAGGTTTCTAATTTTGAACCCGGAGATATAATGGTCACAAAATACAAACCCGGTGAATATCCCGATATATTTAATTGTTTAGTATCGCCTTTAACCTCTTCCATCAACCTGCCTTCTATGGTATAAACCAATATACGCGAGTTCATATTCACAATCTCAAAATACAAAATATCCTTGGTAGGATTTGGATAAACCTTATTGGTTTTTTGGCGCTCTAAACCTTCATTTTCTTTGGTATTTGAAAACCCTTTTTTACCCGAATAATTATGTTCAATCGCCATCATGCTCTTGAACCAAGAATAACCCTTTATGTGATTTCGACCAAAATCCGGGTGAGGTGCTGTCTTAGTGGAGTCAAAATTATATTGATCTTGGAAAACATTTTCCACATAACCCATTCTCGGAGGAATAGCCGTACTGTCCTGTAAGTCATTAAGGAATCTTCCGCTATAATCAATTTTGTAATTACATGAGGTGTTTGACCCTCCACAACCTGCTTGCGGATAGGCAGTAGTGTCAAAATAAATGGTACTATCAAAATATTCGCCGCTAAAAACAGGATAGATTACTGTTTCCCCATTTTCTGCACCGTGATAATTATTTCGTAGCAATTCAGCCTTATTATGAAAAGAATTATGTGCACTTGAAGAACGTCCGTTATAACAATCACACGGATTTGTATGATATGAGTACAAATATATTCTATCAAAAGTACTATCAATCGCATTAGCTCGTTTTTGAGCGTCTAATGTTAAATTTGGGTTTGACCAATTTAGATGTTCAAACAAATTCGCAACGGTATAAATATTTGGGGTACACTCTATGTTATAGGGTAAACATCGCGCGTATTCTTGCAGTTCAATAAGTTCTTCTAATCTATTGTCAAAATTCCAAGAAGCATTTCCGTTCCACCATTCGTATTCAAAAATAATTCCGTCAAATATTTTATCACAACCTGTAATTGCGGGGATTGTTGAATGACAGCCTCCGTGCGATAATGGTTCAATCAAGCCGTTTATCAACCGATATTGAAAAAGATTGACATTATATAAGTCCGTAATCATTTTATCTAAGGTTGAAATATTTCCGTCAACATCTTTGGGGAATACTAAAAACTCATGGTCATAAGGCAAATAAACATCCTCCAAATCTCCACTTGTTTTACCCGTCTCCAAACCCGGAGGAGTTAAACCGTCAGTAATACATAAATCTACAAAAGGAAACTGTTCTCCTGTATCTTCATTCTCGCGTTGGAATTGATAAAATCCGTCTTCAAATGAATTCTTCGTTACCCCTTCAGATATCACCGTAACGACATCAATGTTAAAACTATCTTTCGCCTTTAATATAAATCGAGCTAAATGCCATTCAAAAGTTTCAATTTCTCCCATTTCATTGGGTAATGAATCTAATAAAGTTTTGAACGTTGAGCCGGGACCTGAATAATTATATTGTGTATGAGAAGTATCAATAGATTGGATAAATTCAGTGCCGTTACTCAAAATTTGTCCAACATTATAAAGAAGTATTTCATCAATCTCATTATTCACACACCAAGTCAGTAAAGAATCCTCTCGCTCATAAACACAATTACTGTCAATATCCGCTGCAAAGGTACTCCCCCACTCATTGGGATTAACCGTATAATTGGTGGGTGATGCTTGGGGCCAATCATACTCCTTCATGAACCCTCCCTTTGTGTTTCTTTTCCCGTTTACC
>PXEK01000196.1 GCA_003564735.1 Cryomorphaceae bacterium | reverse complement strand
GTGGCGTCACAATCGTGGGAGCACGTGCTGTAGCGCACCGTTCCTTGTTCGTCATACACCTTGTGTAAAATTCCGGCGTTTTCAAAAGCTTTAAGCGTGCGGTAAAGCGTAATGCGATCAAAGCGGTCGCCCGTCAAGGCATCCAGCTCACCGTGTGATATGGCCTTTTTTTTCTTTAGGTATATTTTCAGAACCTCAACTCTGTTCGAGGTGGGTCTGAGGTTGTGTTTTGAAATAATTTGGGCTGCGTTCATAAAAAAGCGCTTTTTTTCTTGCAACAGAGTTGCAAATGCAATACTATTGCAGCAAAATTACAAACCTTTTAAAGAACAAAGAGATGAAAAAGCTGAATTTTTTATTGATGTATTTTGTAGCTGCCTTGTTACTAGTGAGCTGCAGCAGCGATGATGAGGATGATAGCACAGTGCAGCCTGATACAGAGCGCCCCGTTGTAACCTTGAACCGACCTACAGACGGTGAAAAGTTTGAGCCCGGAGATCGCATTCATGCCGATGGTAACATCACCGATAATGTGGCCTTATCGCAAATGAGAATTGACGTGCATTGGGCGGGTGACGGACATTCGCACGGTAAAACCTCAAACCGTTGGGAGTATGTTGAGGATATCGACATCAGCGGTACTTCTTGGGATTTCCATGAGCACATTACCATTCCTGATGATGCAGAAGACGGGAAATATCATTTTATTGTTTACGCATTAGATGCGGCAGGCAATCAAAGCGAGTGGGTAGAGATTGATATTTACATTGAGGACGATCACGATCACGGCGGTGGCGGGCACGGACACGGTCCCGAATTGGATTTAACCACACCCAACCATGATGGTGAAATGGATGTACACGGTGGTGATGTGATTGAGATTAAAGGTATGGCCAAAGATGATGACCATCATTTGAAAGATATTCACATCGAGTTGATTGACACCGATCACGGGGATACTGTTGTTGACGATGTTCACATTCACGGAATTGACGCGCATACGTACAACATTGACGAAACCGTGACTATCCCCAACGTAAATCATGGTCACTACACCTTGAAAATTGAAGTGGAGAATGATCACGACGAAAAAATTACTAAGGAGTTTAAGTACGACGTAGGACACTAGTTGCGTAGTTAGAATAAGCTCGAGCCCCCAATCGAGTTGAAAGTAAAAGCGGTAATACGAGAGAGTATTACCGCTTTTTTTGTACTTGAGTACCGCTTTAGAGATTAGTTTTTATTACAAATCAAGAGAGAATCGCACAAGGTAGTGGTTTTCCTTTTCCGCAAGGAGTTCACCTTTAAAGTCAAACGTCTTAGCAACGGCGAGTAGTTCATCAAAAGGCATATACAGCCATTTAAAAGATTTTCCTTTTTTGTCTTTGTAGTGCATGGTATAAATTACATCACCTTTGTAATCTTTGTAAAGGTCTTCTCTTTCAGAGCCGTCCTCTTCTTCGTACATATAGCTGATGTCAGACGAATCTAAGAGGATTTGTCCGCCCGGATATAAAAGATCGTAAGCCTTTTCGAAAAATGCGGGCAGATTTTTTCTTTCTCCCACAATGCCCAGCCCGTTCATCAACAGCAGGATTGTATCGAAGCGCATGACCGGACTCAACTGAAAGAAGTCGGTGCAAATCGCGCGATTAATGCCCAATTTTTTCATGGCTTGCACACAACCCGGAGAGGTGTCGATAGCCGTTACGTCAAAACCCGTTTCTTGTAGGATAAGACTGTGCACCCCTGCGCCGGCACCCACATCGAGCACTTTACCCTCGGTGCATCTCAGCGCCTTTTTTTCGATCAAAGGCATATCGTTAAACGAACGGAAAAAATAGTGGAGGGGGTAAATATCCTTTTCGCCAATATCGGGAGTGACGATGATATTTTCGTTTTCGTTAATTCGATCATGGAGAAAGTCCAATAAGGCGGAGCCTAAAACATCATCATCGGTGCGTACGGACATATCGGGTTATTATTCTTATACCGTTGAAAACTCGCACAAAAGTAAGGAATATGTGAGGATACGTTCGTTTTTTGGGAATTTCCCCGAGTGAAAAGAGACATAACGCGGGTGAGCGTGAAGCGTGAAGCGAAAAGCCCGTTGGAATCCGCTACGCGGTGCCTGCGGCAATTCCACGGGGCAGGCGTGAGACCCTTTGGGGCAAACTACCATAACACACTTTTTTTGAGCACCCATTTGAATTATCGTATTTCGTTATATTTCATAGTTTTGTGAATTAAATATCACTAATTACAATGGAAAAGCTCATTTTGGAACCCGGGAATCACAGAGGAAAAGCGGTAATACTATTTAAATTTAAGAAGAACCAAGAATTACAAACCACATTGCGCCGACTCTTTCCCGGCATGAAGTGGTCGCAAACCAAAAAGAGTTGGTACATTACCGACGAGAGCGCCCGTGGCGCGGTAAACAAGTTGTATAAAGCCTTAAAAGGCAAGATATGGTTGGATTACAACGCATTAGAACTCAAAAAAACCGGCAAAACAAAGCGAGTTGATAAACCCCGGGCGGAATCATCTTTAAGCGCATTAACCGGGGAGCAAAAAGCGAGTTTACAAAAATTTGAATCGTATTTAACAAGCGGCAGATACAGCGAGAGCACGATAAAAACCTATACTGATATACTAAACGTATTTTTCCGATTTTTAGAAGGGAAAGCACCCGATGAAATAGACAATGAAGACCTGTTGCGGTTCAACAACGAATACATTATAAAAAAGGGCTATTCGAACAGTTATCAGAACCAAGCCGTGAATGCGGTAAAATTATTCAGTAAAGTAGTCAACTCGGCCAAATTGAATCCTGAGTTGATCAAGAGGCCGCGACGTGAGCGCAAGTTGCCTAAAGTACTATCGAAGGAAGAAGTGAAGCAGATTATTGAAGCCACGGGAAACCTCAAGCATCGCGCCTTTTTGAGTATTATTTACGGATGTGGATTGCGCCGGAGTGAGGCCATCAACCTCAAGCCGGGAGATATTGATTCT
>PXEK01000406.1 GCA_003564735.1 Cryomorphaceae bacterium | reverse complement strand
TAATTTTGTGCCCCGCCGCCTGTTGTGACGGTTAAGAGGCTTGTGAATAAAAATGAATCATTGCCGCAAATATAAGGGAATTTTTTAAAAATACAAGGATTAGAGGAGTTGTTTAACAAACCTGCCCGCCCCTCAAAAATAATGAGTTAGGGTAAAGGGTTTGCCGGGCAGGGAAAAGGCTGTTCATGCCTCTTTATCAACCGCGCTTTAATGTTATGAAATTATTAAGTCTTTCCGTCAGCACTTACAAATGGGTCGCAACCTAAAACCACCGGCCTTCCAACACAATGTTTTACATATAGTTGTAGCATTACCGTTTTGTGTTCTGAAAAAAATATTGCGCACTTGAAAAATGACCGTAAGTGATGCAATTGTATGGGATACCTTTATATTTGCAACCAAATTTAAGCCTTTAGTTGCTCCTGCAATGACCAAAAAACCAAATGTCCTTAAAGATTCTGTAACCGCGCGTTTCATAGGTGAGTTTACGGGTGCTTTTTTATTTTCACTCCTGTTTTTCGTGTTTGTTTATCGATACACCTCCCCCGATTATGAAATGGGTTACGCCGAGTTGAGTTTTTACGTGGGTTTGGCTCTTTTGGCCTCAGGATTTACCCCGTCATTCAAATATATTGTTGATGTCATTCCCGTAATTACGCTCATTAAACTGCTTGAAGAGGGTTTTACTTGGAAGCGCTTTCTTCATATTCCGCTCCAATTTGCCGGATCGGCATTGAGCGTTTGGGTGTTCTTTTATCTCAACTCCAAACTGCTTTCCAACCTCACCATGAATATCAATTTTGAAACGTTGCGATATCCCGTGGGCGATATTTGGATTTCAGCGTTGGTGAACGGATTGGCGGCCGGCGTACTCTATTACTTGTTTTACATTGTGCGCTACGTATTTAAAGAGCGTGAATTCTCGGGCATTTTGCTCAACTCCACGGTTTGGTGCCTGCTGTTTTTCTCCACCGCCTGGCTGCAAAATATCTCATCGCTCAATCCGTTCGGGTTGTTGTGGTACTCGGTTTTTTCGGGAACCGGGTTTACGGTTAGTTTTGATATGGTACTCATTCACGTGCTATCACCGTTGTTCTTTTTAACCGTGAGTAAGTTTTACATTGATGTAAATTTAGTGAAGGGATACATTGGAACGCGCACCCGATTCGCAAAAGAATCGGCATTCAAAAATTACGATGTGTAAGTTATGGCAAAAAACAAAATAAAAGCTTCTGACTCATCCATCATGGATACTTACACGGGCACTACCACCAACTTTACCTCGGCCATGATCGGCCAAAAGCGCTACCGTATATTGCGGTTGTTCTTTTTTAAAGAGCGTACTTTTTTTCGCCTCATGGTGGCGTTTGTCATTTTTGCCGCCATTTTTTATCCCTACCCGCGCATAGCGATGTGGGTGGGCTTTTGTTTTGCCGCTTACAGCGCCATTGCCAATGACTCCATACAAACCATAGGCACGTTTATAGCCAGTAATGACGATAGGCCGTGGTGGCTTTTATGGCTTTACATTGGCGGCATATTCGTG
Organism: Cryomorphaceae bacterium; assembly: GCA_003564735.1. Lineage (GTDB taxonomy): Bacteria > Bacteroidota > Bacteroidia > Flavobacteriales_G > Salibacteraceae > Salibacter. Next base: position 1,481 of record PXEK01000406.1, on the reverse strand, counting down.
GTTACCGTTTTTGTAAGTTGGTCGCTTTACGATGGTGATGTTTCTTACCAACGCCTTACCTCAAAAGGATTTGCCGAGGCTCCCACCTCATTTCACTTTTTACAACTCACCGCACCGCTCATTTTATTGATCATCACCAGAATGCGGATGCCCGTATCCACCACCTTTTTACTGTTATCGGCATTTAGCGGTACTGCCGACGGCATTATTGGGGTAACGCAAAAAAGTTTACTGGGCTACGTCATTGCTTTTGCCGCGGCAACGCTTGTTTGGTTGGTATTGGGCAAGTGGGTAAAGCGCATCACTTCAGGAAAGCCGAGTCCGCTATGGCGCATAGCGCAATGGATTATCAGCGGCGGGTTATGGTCGGTATGGATCATGCAAGATGCCGCCAACATTGCCGTATTTTTAGATCGCAGTTTGAGCATTTACGGCTTTTTGTTTTTTGCCGGCTTTATCTTTTTCTGGTTGGGATTACTGTTCTATTTGCGCGGTGATAAAATCCAACAAATCGTAAGGGAAAAATCACAAGTTACCGATGTGCGTGCCGCCTCAGTCATCGACTTGGTATATGCCGCCATTTTGTATTATTTCAAAGTAATGAGCACCATTCCCATGAGTACCACCTGGGTGTTTTTGGGTCTGCTCGGTGGACGCGAACTCGCCATGCAATTCAGTAAACACGCCTCAACGGGCAGGAGTGCCGGCCAAACCATCAGCCTTGTGCTGCGCGATGTGCTTTTTGCGTTTATCGGCCTTATCATATCCATTCTTTTGGCTATTTTGGTGAATCCCAATATCCAAAGTGAGTTGGGTGAGTATTTCGGGTTTTAAATTTGCTTTGTCATTCGCTGCTTCTTGAAAAGGTTCATCGTTTTGGTCAGAACCCCCGACCGTTCGTACATTTTAATAGGTTGAAACGTTGTTTGGCGGGGTTTTAAACGCAAAAACCGGTTGGGTAGTTTCTTTATTGAGTGCTTCTAGTGATTTTTCTGCTTTTGAATAAAGCTTTTCTTTTTCAGGACTTTTATGCAAGGGAGGTATTGCTCATCTATTAATGGGGGAATTTTGGGAAGTAGCTATTGAAGTTTTAATGGTTGCTCATTCATTTTTTTTGATGAATCGAGCGCAATGCGTCCATGAGCATCTTTGAGATTTTAAATGGTGAGTGAAAAGAACCACCCGAGCGCAGCGAGCTCATAAGAATCTTTGAAATCAATTATTTAGGGAATAAAAAACACTGTAACGTATAAGATACCACCGGAACGCCGCATGTTTGTTTCTTTTTTTCGTTCGTTTTTGTCTTGAAACAACCGACCGGAGGGAGCTCACGAACACCTTTGAAATTTTTAATTGTGAGTAAAAAGAACCAACCGAGCGCAGCGAGCTCACGAATACCTTTAAAATTTAATTTGGGATGAGTAAAAAGTTCAAGGACTTCCGGAGGCAAATACCGATAGAAAATTAGCGAAATCAAAGAT
>PXEK01000079.1 GCA_003564735.1 Cryomorphaceae bacterium | reverse complement strand
CGATCGTCTATATGTTCTCTTTTGCATTGTCTTCTCCGTTAAATATAAATAACAATGCCAAGTTCATCAATTATTCCAAAGCAGGGGTGTTTATCAGCGGCGGTGTAAATAACAACGACGTTTTTGAAAACCATGGAATTGTTGATGTTTCGGGTAACTTTAACAACAACGGGAACAGTGAGCTCTTTATCGGTTGTCGTATCAATGTAGCCGGTAACTTCCATCAAAACGGCGATTTCGATTTAGACGGCTTCTTAAATGTAAACGGAACGGTTCACTTTAACAACCCCACGGGATCTAACGACTTTTTCGAAGGTTCTTTGATTTCATGTAACAACATTTTTATCAATGATCAATTGAACGGACTTGGTAACAGTTACTCAAAAATTGATGTTTCTTCTAATACCACAATCAACGGAAACGGTAACGTGCAAGGCTTAATCGATATTTGTGATGCTACGGGAATCAACACAAACAACGGTACACTTGCTTCAACGGTAACTTTTTGTGAAGCATTTATCGCTGCCGACGGAGACTGCAAACCGCAAAGTGGCACCGAACCTCAAACAGACTTTATCTTGGTAGCTGACGTAAATGCTCCGGTAATTCCCGGAACAAATATTAAACTCAGTGCCACAAGTATTCAAATTATAGGCAACTACGGTTATGTGAGCTGGCACTTAAATGAAGGTCCGCAAGATTATGCCGGCCTCATCGAAGTGTACGATGTATCGAACCGTACTAACCCTCAAATCATTTCCGCTATTTGGTCAACAGATATTGACTTTAACCATGTTTATGTTGATCCTAACGGGTCGGCCGCCAACAGAAAGTTTTGGGTAGTTGGAAGCCGTGACATTTACTCAGGAAACCTCAACTCACCGGCACTTCTGGCTGAATTTGACTTAACCAATGAAATTTTCACCAATGAAACATTTGTTCAAACCGATTTGCCCTCATTCTCAGGTAACTGCGTAGTGGAGAAAAACAATGACCTACTCATGGTTTCAGGTAATACGGGCGGCGCACTAACACGCTTAAACAGAACTACGGAGGTTTTGGATACTGAAATTACACGCGACGGTTTAAAGTATATCGACTTTGATGCCAACAAGCTTATTCTTTTGCAACAGGGTAATCCAAGCTCTCAACTTTCGGTTTACGGTATTCCGGTGAGCAACTTCAATAGTCCGTTAAGAACCATTCCCGTTGGCCCCATTACTCCGGCAGACGGTAAAAACGTAGCTTTCCTTAAAGATGACCACGCTTATGTGGCTACGGGAACTGACGGCCTTAAAATATTTGATGTAACGTCGAGCTCTTCAACTCCGGTTAACGTTTATAATTCAAGTCTTCCCGGTTTGGTTAACGGCGTTTCAACAGATAATGAATATGTTTACATTGCCAACGGTGAGTCGGGTTTACACATTTTAGATAAATCAGACTTTTCTTTTGTGGGCAACTACAGCTACACCGGTTCTGCCAACTTTACGGCTGCCGATAATGACTTCATTTTCGTAGCTAACGGCATAGGCGGTATTAAAATCATCAGAAAAGAGACTAATTAAGACTCGCTCTTAAATATTTCATATTATCTACCTTATAGAAACGGGGACTTCAATTGGAGTCCCCGTTTTTTTGTTCCGGCTTGTTTCACGCAGAGGTAATAGGTTCTGACCAAAAAAATAAATACCGTTGTTAAAAGCGCAATGTTCAAAAAATACCTCGCCGGCCGTGTATGCCCTAAAGTTATCTTCCAAATTTGCATATTAGCATTAAAACTATGCAAACATGAAAAGTACACCGGTTATCATTCTTCTTTCTGTTTTAATATCAGTAGGCTGTGTGCCCTTAAAACAAGTAAAAGAACTTCGTGAAAAATACGATAATTGCGATGAACAGCGCAATTTTTTATCGGGCGAAACCGATAGGCTCTCATCAGAAAACACCGAGCTAAAAGCTGAAATTGAGCGTTTGCAAAAAGAAATTGACGGTATGATTACCGATACCGCTTCAACGGCAAAAAAATACAGAGAGCTCAAGCACGAATATGACCGACTCAACACCATGAATGAGGAGCTCATAAAAAGCTCTGAACGCTCACGAAGCTCATCAGAAGCTGAGAATAAAAAACTGATGAGTAAACTGATGACCATGCAAAACGATTTACAGGAAAAAGAAGATCGTTTAAAACTACTCGAAAGTGAACTCAACCAAAAAGAGGCAGATTTAGACAAGATGCAAGATGAACTCATCAAGCGTGAAGACCGCGTGAAAGAGTTAGAGGAACTTATTACTCAAAAAGATGAGGCGGTAAAGGGTTTGCGAGACAAAGTTAAAGCCGCACTAACGGGCTTTGCCGATAAGGGCATTACGGTAGAACAAAAAAACGGCCGAGTGTACGTTTCTATGGAAGCCAAACTCCTGTTTTCCAGCGGCAGTACAAATGTAGGTGCTGAAGGTACCACAGCCGTAATCGAATTGGCTAAGGCGCTGGAAGAAACCGACGACATCACCATTCTTGTGGAAGGCCACACCGATAGCGACCCCATAAAAACGGCAAGTATTCAAGACAACTGGGACTTATCGGTAAAGCGTGCCACTTCGGTAGTGCGCATTATGCTGGCCAACAGCAAAATTAAGCCCGGTATTCTTACCGCTGCGGGTCGGGGCGAATTCTTCCCTATTGCCGACAACAATACACAGGAGGGCAAAGCAAAAAACAGACGAATTGAAGTCATTTTAACGCCCGATTTGGACAAACTCTTCCAAATTTTAGAAGAAAACGCCGAGGCCATTTCAAACCCTTAGAGATTCAATAACGGCATCGGCGACGCGTTCACCGTCCATAGCGGCAGAAACAATACCGCCGGCATAACCGGCGCCCTCTCCGCAGGGAAACAAGCCTTTCACCTGCGGATGCTCACACGTTTGGTTATCTCTTGGAATGCGAACAGGGGAGCTGGTGCGACTCTCCACCGCTACAATTTGAGCATCATTACTCAAAAACCCCTTCATTTTTTTATCAAAAGCGATAAATGCTTTTTGTAAACGCACTCTTATAAACTTGGGCAAAACCTCATGAAGCGGCCTTGAAACCACACCCGGAATGTAAGATGACTTGTTGAGCTCCGGCGATAACTTCCCGTTCACAAAATCGAGCAACCTTTGAGCGGGTGCCGTTTGGTCGCCTCCCGCCAATTCACACATCTTACGTTCAATATGCTGCTGAAAACGCAAAAACATCAAAGGTCCCGATGACTTAAAACCGGGTATATCCTCTTTTTCCACCTGCACCACCATACCTGAGTTGGCATATCGCGAGCTGCGCGTAGATGTTGACATACCGTTCATCACCACCTTCCCCGGTTCCGTCGCCGAAGGAACGATTTGTCCGCCCGGGCACATACAAAACGAATACACCCCCTTGTCTTGAACTTGATGAACCAAGCCATAAGATGCCGCGGGTAAATCTCTTCCTCGGTCTTCGCCGCAGTTGTACTGCAATACGTCAATCAACCTTTGAGGGTGTTCAACGCGCACGCCCAATGCAAAAGGCTTAGCCTCAATAAGCACCTTCTTTTTGTGCAATCTCTCAAAAATATCTCTTGCCGAATGTCCGGTAGCCAAAATAACATGAGTCGCCTTCACCACATCACCGTTAGCCGTTGTAACCCCCTTTATTTCATTGTCTTCAATGACAAAATCAGTAATGCGCGTTTCAAACCTCACCTCGCCGCCACAGCTTTCAATAGTTTCACGCATGGCAGATACTATTTTAGGCAACTTATTGGTTCCTATATGCGGATGCGCATCAATCATTATGTCATTTTTAGCCCCGTGACTCACCAAAATAGAAAGAATGCGTTTTAAATCACCTCGTTTTGTCGATCGCGTATAGAGTTTACCGTCAGAGAATGTGCCCGCGCCACCTTCGCCAAAACAATAATTTGAATCGGGATGTACGATGTGTTTCGTGTGCAACTTACTGATATCTTTACGCCGTTCTTTAACCACCTTACCGCGCTCAATAACAATAGGCTTATACCCGTTTTCGATGAGCTTAAGTGCCGCGAAATACCCTGCCGGACCCGCCCCCACTATCAAAACTTCCTTCGCTTGAGAAACACTAGGATAGTGCACAGACTCAAAATCCGCATGTACATCAATATCTAAAGGTTGGTCACTTACACGGCACTTCAGTCGAATCAAAGGGGTTTTACCTCGTGCGTCAATTGAGCGTCGCAAAAGGGAAAAATGGACATTTTGCATATTGGTTTTTTTGGTCAGAACCTTATGCACCATCTGCATATCCGAGGCCTCCTCAGGCTTTAATGCTATTTCGACATCTTTAAAACTCATTATTTGCAAAGAAACAACAAAACGCAACCGCAAACGAAAGGATACATTGCAGATTCAACAAAACCACAGATTTAATTGTAATTTAATTACTACTTTTGGAGACCAAATTAACCTCCCCCCAACACAACAATCTAACCCCCCGTATTTATTCAGGTACATTAATTACGTGACTATGAGAAAAACTACAGTCTGTAGCTTCCTTACTATTGTAAGTTTATTAGCAATATGTATTGATTTAAACGCACAGCAAACGCCACTCAAAGGGTATCAAAAAGTTTTAGAAGAAACGGATTCAGAAGCCCTTTTAAGACTTCATGAACGATTAAAAAGAACATGGCAACAAGATAGTGCCAAAATAGAAGCTTTTAGACAAGAACACGGTGACGATGCTGTTTTTCAAGAAAAAGAAGACGGAACCATCATCATGTTAGTCGGTTTCGAAGAAGACGGCACGCCGATTTATTATACCACAGATAATGCAAACGCCTCCATCACATCCAATACTACTGCGGTAAAACCGGGAGGTACGTCGGGTTATAACCTCACGGGCAGCGGAATTATTGCCGGTATTTGGGACGGTGGATTGGTGCGTCAAACCCACCAAGAATTTGGCAGTCGCGTGTCACACCAACAAGGTGGCAACCACAGCAGTCACGGTACACACGTAGGTGGCACTATTGCCGGCGGGGGGGTTAACCCTGCTGCTGAGGGAATGGCACCCGAAGCTGATTTGTGGTCATGGACGTTTAGTGGCGACTCTCCCGATATGGCCTCCTTTGCGGCACAGGGCAATATACTCTCCAATCACTCTTACGGCACTATTGCGGGCTGGAGGTTCACAAACGGTAACTGGCGGTGGTACGGTGATACCACCGTAAGCACAACAGAAGACTACAATTACGGTCGATACAACGGAAAAGCCGCACTTTGGGACACCATGGTTTTTGCCAATCCCTATTACACCATCGTAAAAAGTGCGGGCAACAACCGAAACAGTATAGGTCCGCCGGCAAGTGACCCGGCCCACCTTATTCGTCACCCCCAAACCAATCAATGGGTTCCTTCAAATGCCATTCGGCCGGCAGATTGCCCTACGGGATTTAGATGCATAACCACATACTCCAACGCAAAAAATATCATTACAGTGGGTGCTGTACCCTCGGTTCTCAATTATACCGGCCCCAACGATGTAAATATGAGTACTTTTAGCAGCTGGGGCCCTACCGATGACGGTAGACTCAAGCCTGAAATTGTTGCCCAAGGCGTATCTGTATTTTCTGCCGATAACGCCAATGACTCTGATTACGGCACTAAAAGCGGCACCTCAATGTCTACCCCTAGCGTAACCGGTAATATTGCACTCATTCAACAGCTAAACGACAGTTTGCACAGCTCGTTTTTACGAGCCTCTACCGTAAAGGCATTACTGGCTGAAACAGCAAAAGAGGCAGGACAAGGTATAGCACCCGACTACACTTACGGTTTCGGGTTAATGGATACCAAGGCGGCATGTGACGTGGTTTCCAAACAACACCCACAGGACACCATTATTGAAAACACCCTAAATCAATCAGCTACGTTCAGTTACCAAATCACCGTCACGGGAAATGAGCCGTTAAGCGCCACCTTAGCGTGGACAGATCCTCCCGGACAAGCCAACTGGCCGGTAATTCTCAACGATACTACGCCTGTTTTAGTAAACGATTTAGATTTATTGATTATTGGCCCGGGCAACACATCACACGAGCCGTTTGTACTCGACCCGGCTAATCCTGCACAACCGGCAACTACAGGAAATAACCGTCTTGACAACATTGAAAAAGTATTCATCGCGAATCCCACTCTCGGTACGTACACCATTCAAGTAACGCACAAAGGCCAACTGGAGCATGGTAGTCAGGACTTTAGTTTAGTGACCTCAGCAGGGAACCAAATTTCTTGCCCCACACCCTTTAACTTGAATGACATATTTGTGGGAGTAACCGAGGCTGAAATTACGTGGACGAGTCCGTCAGCCGCATCACAACACCAATTCTACGTTATTGAAACAGGATCAACGGCACAACCCAATTTACAAATCTCGACAACGGGTACCGCGCAATTAACGGGATTAACAGCCGCTACATCATACACCTTTTACGTGCGAGATATTTGCGGTACGGGCGATACCTCGGCCTGGAGTAATCCGTTTATTTTCAACACGGGGTGTAACGTGTTTTCTGCTCCTTTTGTAGAAGATTTTGACGGCAGCGCTTGGATGACCGGTTCGGGTGGCAGTAATGCCGGTGATATCATTGACCCTTGCTGGTCGAGAAACCCCGCAACAAGCAATGACTTTTTCTGGGGTACGCGTTCAGGCCCCACGGCAAGTAACACCACAGGTCCGGATGCCGACAACACTACCGGTAGCGGCAACTATATATTTACCGAAGGCTCAAACGGCAGTTTTAATGATGCCGCAGATTTTACATCGCCACTAATTGAGCTTTCGGGAATGACTAATCCCGTTTTACTTTACGCTTACCACTTGAACGGCCAAAACATTGGAGACCTTGAAGTACAAGTTAATGCCGGTACAGGCTGGGTTACAGAATCCGTAATTCCCGGTCCCGTACAACAAATGGAAACCGACCCCTGGCTATGGGATACGGTTGATTTATCCGGTTACATGGGCGATACTATTAGAGTACGATATTATACCGTACGAGGCACAAGCTGGCGCAACGATGCGGCTATTGATGACTTTTCCATCATCGATTTATTCCCGAATGATATAGGAGCTACAGCCATAGAGCAGCCGGACGATATTTGCGGTTCGGCAAGTTCATCAATAAATGTGGCAATACAAAACCTAGGGTTGCAACCACAATCGGGCTTTGATGTTTTCTTGGAAGTACAAGGAGTTGCGACTAATACTTACAGCCTTACTTACACCGGCACTTTAAGTCCGGGTGCTGTCGATTCTGTTACCTTTGAGAACGTAAGTACAACCGGAGCCGGTCTGTTTTCGTTTACGGCTTACACAGCTTTGGGTTCTGACCAAAATAACACCAACGATACCATAAATGCCACTTATGAATTTTACTCTACAGGAACAACACCCCCTGTTCCTTTTGATTCCATAGATATTTGTGCTCCCAACACAACCCCCGTGAATATGACACCCGGAGCGAATGAAATTCAAAACTGGTATGATAAAGATAAAAACTTTATTTCATCAGGAGCTCAGTTCACTATTAACCCGGCTCAATACTCAGACTCTGTTTTTGTGCGCAGATTCGCTAAAATACAAGAACGCGTAGGTCCTGAAAATAACCAAATAGGAGGGGGCGGGAACTTCTCAAGCTTAGCGGGTCAGCAGCTTTTCTTTGATGTTCATTCAGAGGTTTCGATTGATTCTGTAACCGTTTACCCTAACTCTTCGGGAACAGTGAATATGCGCATAAGAACAGCAAGCGGCAGCTTAGTAACTGTTGTAAGTGCTACGGTAAACCCGTCATCCCCCGGCGATGCGGTTAGAATTGAGATTGATGAAACCCTGCCTCCCGGATCATATCAGGCAGATGCGGCCGGGAGCTCTGTATCCGGTTTATTCCGGAATAACTCGGGGGCTAACTTTCCTTACGTTTCAACATCGGGAGCTTTGAGCATAACGGGGAATTCATTCAACCCGTCATATTATTACCACTTTTACGATTGGAAGCTGAGTGTGCCGGGTTGCCCGGGCGAATTCGCAAAAATTAGAATTATAGATGAAGGCCCTAAGGTGGATTTGGGTGGAGATACTGCTTTTTGTGAGGGAGATGACTTTAGCTTGGGCGTAGACGCGGGTAATCCGGGAATGCAGTACAATTGGTCAAACAATGAAACTACGCAGCAAATTGTAGTGACACAGCCCGGTACGTTTGGTGTAACCGTTACCAACAACAACGGCTGTGCAGGTACTGATGAAATTACCGTTTACGAACTGCCGTTACCCGAAGCTGAAGTTAATGACGCTTTATTTTGTGAAGGAGATACGGGTATATTAACCGTTACCGGCAATTTTGAAAGCGCCCTATGGCCTGATGGTTCAACCGCAACTGATACAGCGGTAACAGAGGCGGGAGAATATGTAGTGACCGTAACGAGTAGCGAGGGATGTGAATTGGAAGCATCGGGCTTTGTAGGAGTTAACCCCGTGCCGTTAGTGAACCTGGGAGGCCCGCATTTTGTTGATGATCAGAACCCGGAAGTTACGCTGGATGCGGGAAACCCGGGAAGCGACTTTTTGTGGAGTACGGGCGAAACAACACAAACCATTCAGGTGGGTGAAGGTACTTACAGCGTTACGGTTACCAACATGTTTGAATGTGACGGAATCGATTCTACAACCGTTGAAAGGAGTACAGGGTTAACAAGCCGATTTATTGATGGAAATGTGACCCTTTACCCCAATCCAACTAAAAATGTTCTTACTCTGGAGTGGAACGCTCAAAGTGATGGAAGATATCAGGTCAACCTCTTCTCAAGTTTGGGCCAAGTGATACAAACGCGCCAAATTGTGAATACAACCGGTGTCAATGCGCACAATTTCAGTTTGAAAGGATTAAGTGCCGGGTTCTATTATCTGCATATCATAGAAAACGGTGAAGTAATAGGGGTATTTAAGATAAGTAAGCTGTAAACGAAAGTTTCAGCTTATTTGGTGAGTGCGTTTTACGGCTCTCCCGCCGGGTGGCGAGCATGGTTCAGGCTTTTAAGTGTTATCAACTATGCGCAACTACCCGATTGATAAATGAAGTTTTGTTGAAAGTTGCATTATCCTCAAACGATTCATCAAAACGTTCAGGGTTGCGGAGTCGCTTTCTCTTCTCGTAATGAGGCGGGGTGAGGCAGCGTAAAACAAAATGTAGTACCTTTATCTTGTTCACTTTCCACCCAAATTTTACCGCCCGACTTTTCTACAGCTTCTTTGCATAAAAACAAGCCTAAACCGGAGCCTTTTTCCATATGTGTACCATCTGTTGAAAAGCGGCTTTTAAATAAAGAGTTTTTCAACTTTTCACTCATTCCCTTACCGTTGTCTTCGACACAAAATATCACTTCATCCCCTTTTTGTAAGGCACGTAATGAAATAGTCCCGTTTCTTGAAGTGAACTTTACTGCGTTTGAAATTAAATTTCGAAAAACAATATCAAGTAAGTTTTTATCTGCATATACCGTTAAATCACTCTCTACATCATTAACTATCTTAATATCTTTTCTTCTGGCTTGGGTTTTAAATAACTTTATGTTTTCATTTATACAGTCTTGAGCCCGCACAGCTTCAGGGTTTGGGGCAGCCCCCTCCTTTTGGGCCGTGGCCCAATGCATTACATTTGTGATAAGGTTATTGTTCGATATCGCCTGTTCCTCAAGTTCTAATAAAAGGTCAGCTTTTTCTTGCTCTTTTAACTCTACTGAATTCACCATGCCTAAAGCGGTGACCAAAGAGTTTGCCGGGCCCCTAAGGTCATGTCCTATAATACTAAAGAGTTTGTCCTTTACGGCATTCACCCTTTGCAACTCCAAATTCTGTTGCTTTTGAGTTTCATTTATAGACTTAAGGCTTTTATTCACTTTACTTTTTACACTATTATATCTGTATAATACCGCTACGAAACCAAATAGAACAACAATACCTATCACTAAAACAATTTGAACATTTTTTGTTCTCTCAGTATCAGCTTCTTTTATGAGTGCTTTATTTTTGAGTTTTTGATTTTCCAATTCTTTTTGCTCGGTTTCAAACATTACTTTAAGTTCATCAACCCTCGATTTTCTTTTAGCCCGATTAATACTGTCAGTAATATTGACATATTTCTCATAATGATAAAGCGCGCTATCGTACTTTTCTATTGCACGATAGTTCTCCATAGACACTTTATGTATATCGGGCTTTGAGGCAAATACCGGTTTTTCTTTTAAAAACGCCAACAAGTCATGAGTTAATGATATGGACTCCTTGTATTGTCCCATTTTATGTTTGGATTGAACCATGAGAAAAAGGCCGTAGTAAACACCCGGCATAATACCCATTACACGTGACTTTTCGTGAAGCGAATCGGCTAGTTGATAAGCCAATCCATAATTACCCTCAGCACACTCTACACGCGCTAAACTGTGCAATGATATAAGTGCCGACGATTCCTGCCCGTACTTATTCTTTATTTCCATAGACTCTAAAGCATAAAACCTTGCGGAGTCAAGTTTATTCAGTTCCTGATAGCCATTGGAAAGATTCGTGTACGCTTTGGATAAGTTGAGACTGTCATTCACACTTTTAAACAGGGCAATGGCTCGCAATTGGTTTTCTACAGCTTTATCAGGTTCATCAGATTGAAAATATAAATCCCCCAAATTCATGAGCGTAAGTGCGGTGTTTTGAGTGTCATCCAAAGACACAAAAAGGCGAAATGCTTTGTTCAAAAGATCAATCGCCGTTTCGTAGTAACCCTTTGACACATAGGCATTAGACTTATTGTTCAATATACCTGCCAAGGAGCTTTTATTGCTCTTGTTCAATTGTTCTTCTGCCCGTTCATAATAATAAATAGCACTATCCAGATTGCCCCTTCTATTGTAAAAAACACCAACCTTATTAAACACACCACTCCGCAGCGTAGAATCCTGAACATCCTCTCCCATAGTTTTTAAAGCCCCGGAAAAGTTGACACCGGCGCTGTCGTACAATCCGGCTTCAAACAGGTACTCCGCTTTTGCCGCTTTAAGGTATCCCAACGCATCAGAGTGGTCACAATCCAATTGATCAATAAGAAATTGAAATTCTTTTATTTGATTTTGAGTACCTGAAAGTAAATCAACTTCCTTTGCATAAGAAATAATAACGCCGCCACGTAGTTCTCCCTTCAGTATTTCATTTCGCAAACTGTCAAGTGAAGCAAAAAGACTACCGCTTGATGCTACCGAAACTAAAATTAATATGCCGTTGAGCCAATTGACCATGGAACGTTTTACACTCGGTATATTCACGGAACAACGAATAGGACTGTTTTTTTTTGAGTTAAACTAACCTCGTTTGATTGCCAAAAGTAGCAAAAGTTTCTCATGGGTAACGTTAAATGGAAATTTTTTAACTTAAGGGGTCACACAACTTTCATTGTCCACAATCTTTTATTTAAGGCCATTCCATATCAATTCCATATTTTTGACGTTTAACAAGTCATGAAGAAAAAACTCACCATTGCCGCGCTGGGACTTTCTGTGGTAATTATTGCCGGAATTTGGTTTTACAATCAAACCGATGCCGTAAAAAGGCAATACGAATTTAAGCAAAACCAAAGGCTCTTAGCTCAAATAGATTCTTTGAATAAAGTGAATCAACGGCAAGCCGACAGCCTCAAACGTTTCAACCCCGATCCTTTACTTACTTTATTTGAAGCGCTGGACAGAGCCGATGAACTCACAAGTTTTGTGGAATACACCAAGAAAGTAACCGCCGAACAAGCCCATCGGGATTTACTTCAAAGTGCCGATTCTCTTTTACTTTCAGAACCGCTTTCCGACGATGTACACGGCGCATTTGTCGGTTCTGACCGAGAACAATACAATGCTAAACATCTAAAAAAACAAGTGAACCGATTCCGCATTTTTAATGAAATGTATACCGGTGTTACCATCCGGGAACTCACAACAATCACCGAAACTCTCGCAAATGAAAGTTTTTGCGAAACTCAAGGCTACCCATGTTATGTGGCCGTAATTACCTCACTGAATGAATTGATTTTGGCAATTGAAAAATACAAAAGTAAGTTGCTTAACGACGAATACACCTCATGAAAAAAATAACACTTTTAATTTGTTGCGCTCTGCTCTCTCTCACATTTTGCACTCGCGAAGATAATGAGCTGAGTGTAATTTACGAGGCCAATAAACTCGATACAAACGCTTCATCCATAAGGGTGATGTACACCATAGCCGGCGATCGTGACGTTACCAAAGCCCCCATTGAGGGAGATTTTTGGCGTTCTGATACTATCGATAATATGAAAGAGGGACGCACGGCACGGCTGACCATAGAGCGCATTAGCGGCAACTCACCTTACCGACTTAGAATTTTTAGAAACGGCGTAGCCATAGAAACTACTGATACCGATACGCTCGGCTCAGAGTTTACCATTGCCACTGAAATTTAGTGGTAGACCGTGTTTCGCGAACCTTCGCCAATATTCTCAAATGTTCCGGCCACTCGCCTACTTAGTAAAATCGAATTTTAAGGAAAAGATATTCGAGTACAGTAAACCCGAGGTTGAGCCCACATCGGTGAGGGCGTAATCAATGGCAATATTTCCCACTCCAAAAACATCTTTAAAGTAAAGCCCTACTCCAAAGTTAGGCTGAAAAATATAAGTATCATGTGTACCCGTAAAGGCCGGTTCGCGCTGTATGTTTCCCACACCGCCACGCAGAAAAATAAAATCTAAAAAGCCGGCCTCAATTCCCATGTGCGGATTCCACGAAACGGTTTCACTCGCGAAAAGTACATTTCTTCTCCCGTCAAAAGTGGTTTCAACATTGACCTCAGGCAATATACTAAACCGCTCATTATTCAAGTAAATCTTTTTAGCCGCACCAAAAATAAAACGGGGCAAGGTGAGCTCTAAATCATTCTCGGGTAACTCATTACCGGTTTCCAAGAAAACTTCTTGTGTGCGATCATCCAAACTGAATGACCAAGCGTTAAACGTAGAGGTACCGTCGCGCAAAACACCGCCCAGCATCCACCCGTTGCGCTTATAGTGAATAGCGGCATCTACGCCAAAACCCCAAGCCTCGGCAAAATTTCCTATTTGCCGGTAAATCACCTTTAAGTTACCGCCCATGGAAAGCCCTTCAACGGGTAATTCACGAGCAAATGAGATAAGCGCGGCATAATCGGCAGCCGAAAATTTGGTTATCCGGTTGTAATTAGGTTGGCCGGTTG
>PXEK01000088.1 GCA_003564735.1 Cryomorphaceae bacterium | reverse complement strand
GAGGATTTTACAGGTGCTGAATCCAGAATTATCTCCATTGGATCAAATTTAGCCAACGGTTCTGACACAAGAACGCAGTTGGAAGGCCTAGACGAATTTACGAACTATTATTGGAGGGTCAGAACCATAACCTCTACATCGGTTGAGAATCCGTGGACTCCCGCTTGGATATTTACAACAGGTGACGGAGCAACCTCGGCAAGGGATATAAAAGATGAGCGCACAGAGCCAAAAGTGTATCCCAACCCCGCATCAAGTGTAGTTTTTCTTGAACAAGCCAAGGGCGCATTGCAGGTCTTTGATGTGAGAGGAAGTTTACTCCTCACGAAAAATATTACCGATAATCAAAGGTTTGATGTGGACGTGAGCAGATTAACTCCGGGCTTGTATCTCTTTAGAATGCAAACCGATGAAGGTGTTCATACGCGTAGGGTGATTATTTCTCGCTAAAATTTCAAAGTGATTTATGCTGTCGGGTACTTTTGATGATACGTATTTTATGCGCCGCGCACTCAATGAAGCCCAACACGCTTTTGAGAAAGGTGAAATCCCCGTGGGCTGCGTTATTTCTGTTGAGAATAGAATTATTGCCAAAGCACATAATTTAACAGAGCAACTTACAGATGTTACCGCACACGCCGAAATACTCGCTATTACTTCAGCCTCTGAAGCTTTGGGCGCGAAATTTTTGAACGACTGTACTCTTTACGTTACGCTGGAACCTTGTGTGATGTGTGCCGGCGCATTGTTTTGGAGCAGAATAGGAAGGGTCGTATTCGCCGCCGAAGATCCTAAAAGAGGATTCAGCCGCTACTCAAATATGCTTCACCCGAAAACAAAAGTGGCTAAGGGCCCCCTGGCAGAAGAATGTTCAGCGTTGATTAAAGCATTTTTTGAAGACAAAAGATGAACTGTTTCCGCATGCAGTTGTTACATTTGCACATAATTTAGAATCATTAAAAATAACACGATATGTATCCTGAAGAACTAGTAGCCCCAATGAAAGCCGATTTAACGGGCGTGGGCTTTGAAGAATTGACCACGGCAGAAAGCGTTGACCAAGCCTTTAAATCAGAAGATGAAACGGTTTTACTTGTAGTAAATTCGGTTTGTGGCTGTGCGGCGGGCAATGCGCGCCCCGGTGTAAAATCCGCATTAGACAACGAAAAAACTCCCGATAAGCTAACTACCGTTTTTGCGGGTGTGGACAAAGAAGCTACCGAACAAGCTCGAAAATATATGCTGCCTTACCCGCCGTCATCACCTGCCATCGCCTTATTTAAAGGAGGAAAGTTGGCCCATATGCTTGAGCGCCATCATATTGAAGGTCGCCCGGCCGAGATGATTGCCGAGCATTTAAAAGCAGCATTTAACGAGATTTGTTGATTTATACTTGTATTCTGATATTCATAAGCCGCTTCTGTTTTTTCGGAGCGGCTTTTTTGTTGTTCCAAAACTTCAACGCTGCGGCAGACGGTTTTTCCCGGCATTTGACCGGTAGCATTTAGCCTTTAGCCGTTCATCCGTGAAATTTTTCCTACGGCTCTCTTTGTGACTTGGTGGCTTTGAGAGAGGTTTTTTCAGATGGTTTTCCTCTGCGTCGTGCCTGTCCCGAGCCTTCGTCGACGACTTTGCGTTGTACTTTTCACACAGCTCTCTTTGCGACTTGGCGGCTTTGCGAGAAACTTTCACAGCCGGAATGAGCAGACGGTTTACGCAGTCTGTTTTCGCAGATGGCTTTTGCAGACGGTTGTAACGGTTCAACGATTACACAGTTCAACCTTTCCCGCAGACGGCATTCACAATCTAAATGAGCAGACGGCTTTCACAGCCGGTATGAGCAGACGGTTTTTGCAGACGGATGTAACAGTTCAACAGTTCGACGATTCAACAGTTACCTCCCCTCCGGTCGGTGAGCTCGGGCACAGCTCTCGGTTCAACGATCACACAATTACAAAGTTCAACTCTACTGCACCACGACTCGCTTCACCTGCATTTCACCGTCCAGTATTATCTTTACAAAGTACACTCCGGCAGCCAATCGCATGTTTAGCTCCTGAACCGTTTCTCCGCTTAGTCTCCCCAACTCTCGGCTAGTGATGAGTTTGCCCTGCATATCCAGTACATCCAGTTTGACGGAGGATTCGCTTTGCCCCGTGAGTCTAACGCTAAAGTTTCCTGCGTTGGGATTGGGATATACTTGGAAAGTATTGTTCTCTTCCACAACAGTTTCACTGCTCACATTAAGCACCTCGAAACACTGAGTGGTATCTGCACAACCGCGCGCGAAAATAACCGCTTTGTAAAAACCGTTTTCGGGCGGTATAAATGACCTTCCGCTTTCGTTAGAAATAATCTCGTTTGTTTCACAATTCACCCATCGATATTGAGCGTGCTGTAAGTTCACGATAAGTTCCGGTAAGTTTTGTGTTACTGATGTGTCCAACTGCTGCGGTGTTTCCAGTTTCACACTGTCAATTGACTCACAACCGTTGGCATCTGTTACGGTTACCGTATTGTAGCCGGCAACTAAATTGCGTGGTATCTTTCCTCGAGAACCTGTACTCCAATTATATCGGTAAGGCGGAGTTCCACCAAGTACCGAAACTTCTCCTTCGCCGTTACGATATCCGAAGCAGGTAACCGGTCTCACCCCGTCAATAATTACCGACGTGGGTTGAGGAGACGTAATAGTTATACTGTCAACATGTTCGCAACCGTTATTGTCAATCACGGTTACAAAATGTCTACCTGCCGTTAAATTATCGGCCATGCTTCCGGAATCCCCTGTACTCCAAGAATAAATGTACGGAGAGGTTCCCCCTTTTCCCGTTACTGATGCGACTCCGTTCGAGTCACCGTGGCACAAAACCCCATTAACTTGCTCTGTCTCGCTCGAAAGTACCGCGGGTTCATTAATGCTTGTAGATAAAATAGTGTTACAACCCGCAGAGTCGCTCACGGTAACTAAATATGTTCCCGGCGATAGATTCGCTAATGAGTCCCCTCTTGAGCCATTGCTCCATGAAAATTCATAG
>PXEK01000353.1 GCA_003564735.1 Cryomorphaceae bacterium | reverse complement strand
TTTTTTTGGTCAGAACCGCCCCTGAAGTACTCAGTATTTTTCTTTGACAAATTTGATTTGCTCGTTGTTGTATTTCAGAATGTAAATTCCGGGAAGGTACGAGTCTATGGATATGATTTTTTTTCTGTCGATGATACCTTCATCCATTATGTTGCCTTTGATATCGTGAATGGTGTATTCTACTCTTCCTTGGGTAATGACGGTAATTTGTTCACCGGCCGGATTGGGATACAACAGTGTTTTACCCGTTCTTCGGGTAATGATGCTGTCCACCTCGGCCTCTTCAAGGCGGTTGTAAGCCGCTCTAAAATTGGGAATGCCGTGCCCCATTTTATTGTCGGGATTATCGAACATGTGTGCCGATTCGATGATGAGAGACTTTATCTCTTCATGACTCAACTCCCTGTAGGCTTGCCATAAACAAGCGGCAGCTCCCGAAATTAACGGAGCCGAAAAGGAGGTTCCCGATACCATTCTCACATCGGCAGGTTCAACATACCCCGAGGCAACCGACCTGCCCCGCGCCATGACATCGGGTTTGATTTGCGGGTTGGCTTCGGGGCCTTTTCCGCTGAATCCTAACCGCGTACCCGTTGAGGTCACGCCACCCACGGCCAGCACATGCTCGCCATCAGCAGGTGCACTAATGTACTTCCATGAAGAGTTCCCCAAATTGCCCGCGCTGTTTACTATCAACATTCCTTTTGAAAACGCCGTATTTGAGGCACGTGTTATTACGGTTGTATTACCGTCTAAATCTTCAGGTGTGTGGTTTTGTGATTCGTCTTCAAATTCAGTGTACCCCAATGAAGTATTGATGATATCTGCACCGGCGCTATCGGCAAATTCGGCACCGGCTACCCAGTTGTATTCTTCTAATAGATACTCAAACTCCGGGTGGCCGTCTTCGGTTCTGATCAATAAATAATCTGCATCGGGAGCTGTGCCCATGAGTTCGCCGGGCATATTGGCTGCCATTACCGTAAGTACCGCAGTGCCGTGAGTGGAGGCGCTGTAAAGTTGTGAATTTCGAGGTGAAGCAAAATCTCGCTCGCCTCGTATTTTATTTTCTTCAAAAAGGTGTTGTACAGATTCGACATCATTCACTTTCGAATAACCGGCATCTATAACGGCAATAAGCAAACCACGACCGGTAAAGTGCAAACCGTGAAGGGAGTCTAGGCCGATTTGTTCTATTTGATCGCGAGCAGCTCCAAAGTTTTCGGTATGTGAAAATTTTGAGCGTTTTGCTTGAACATCGTCTTCTTGTATTTTTTTTCCTGAGAGTTGAAGGGCAGGGGAGGTGTGTACGATTTCATTTCCTTTAACGAATTCAAAAGAACGTATTTCATTTAATGCAGAGGTATCTTGAACAGAAAATACGGCACCGTTTAGCCACTTTACGGGATAATGCAATGATACGCCGGGTAGGGAGCGAACGGGAAATATGTAATTGGGGTCAACGGGCAGGTCTTCTTCGGTAATCGGTATTCCGCGACTTTCACGCCGAGTAATGGCGCGGGTGGAGAGGTATGCATCGGGGTCGTCGATGGTGAAAGGGGTGTTGTCTTTATCGGTAAAGGGTACAAAGTAGGTGTGGGGAAGGTTTTGAGCGAAAAATGAACTTATAAACAGGAGTGCTACAAGGGTTGTCAAAACGTATTTACCCGGAACCCGAAAAAGGGTCCTAAAAATTGCTTTTTTACTTGCTATCGAGTTGTTTTTTTTCATCGACAATATTCCCGTTTTTGTATTCAACTATTTTGGTTTTCCTGCCTTTTTCGTCGTAGTGCGTCCACGTTCCGTCCTTAACGGCGTTTGCGTAGGTTCCGTGTTGCATGAGTTTGCCGTTGGGGTAGTAAATTTTGATTTCACCGTCAAAGTTACCGTCCACCACGTTACCCCAAAATTTGGGATTTCCGTTGGCAAAAAACTCATTACGCAACCCGTTTTCGAGTCCGTTCACGAAGGCGGTTTCCTTAATAACGCTGCCATCTTTGTAGTAATATACAGCGCTGCCGTGCTTTTTGTTGTTTTTATAGTGAATTTCGCTTCTTATATTACCGTGTTGGTCGTAGTAGGTCCATAGCCCCGTTTTTACTTGAGGTGCGGAGTAGTTTCCCTTGCCGGCAATTTCTCCCTTTTCGTAATACATTTCGGCTTTAGCGCTGCCGTCATCATTAAAATCAACTTTTGCCACCAAGCTACCCTTAATATCATAATACTTGAAAACCCCCACGGGCTCATCATCTTTAAAATTGCCTTCGTATTCCGGTTTGCCGTCGGGGTAGGTTTTTACCCACTTGCCTTGCTTTTTGCCTTCGCTATCGGTTTGGTTTACGGTTTGGGCTCTGACCGAAAAAGGGAGAACAAGCAAAATGAAAAAAAATAGAAGCGGAGTTTTGAAATGTAACATTCAGGCTAAATTTTTCTTTTCTTTGATGTGATAGGTATTTCTATCGGGTGCGTTTCGTGAGATGAGTTCCCCCAAAAAGCCGGCCAAAAAGAGTAACGTGCCCATAATCATGGTGGTAAGGGCAATGTAAAACAGCGGATTTTCTGCTATAAGTTGCTTGCGAATGCCTTGCTGCAAGTGCCACAGTTTGTCAATGCCCAGCCATGCCGTAATGCCAAAGCCCAAAATGAAAATGAAGGTACCCAACAAACCGAAAAAGTGCATAGGCTTTTTGCCGTACGATGAGATAAAGGTGATGGTGAGTAAATCTAAAAAGCCGTTGATGAATCGGTTCATTCCAAACTTAGAGCTGCCGTATTTTCGCGCTTGGTGCTGCACTACTTTTTCACCTATTTTGGTGAATCCTGCCTGTTTGGCGAGTACGGGAATGTAGCGGTGCATTTCACCGTACACTTCAACGCACTTGATAACATCATTGCGGTAGGCTTTGAGGCCGCAATTGAAATCGTGCAAATAAATTCCGCTCATTTTTCGCGTGGCCCAATTGAATAGTTTGGTGGGGATGGTTTTAGAAGGCGGGTCATAGCGTTTCTTTTTCCAACCGCTGATTAAATCATATTTTTCCTCGGT
>PXEK01000041.1 GCA_003564735.1 Cryomorphaceae bacterium | reverse complement strand
CTGGTAGATGATTACAACCGAATGTTGCGCGATTTAGAGGCTAGCGCCGAACTACTGGCCAAAACTGAGAGAGAATCGGCATGGAAAGAAATGGCTCGACAAGTAGCGCACGAAATAAAAAACCCGCTAACCCCGATGAAGTTAAGTATTCAGCATTTGCAGCGCGTGGCCGCGGACAATCCGCCCGATTTACATGAAAAACTAGACAGATTAGGTGAAAATCTGGTTTTTCAAATTGATGCGCTTTCCAAAATTGCCTCTGCCTTTAGCGATTTCGCAAAAATGCCCGAAGCCGAATTTAAACGCGTCGAGTTAATTCCTTTATTAAACGAAGTGGCTGAGCTTTACAATACAAAGAACGAAGTGGTCATAGAAAAAAATGAGGAATTGAAGGGTATTGCGGTGATGGCTGATGAAAACCACCTTATACGGATTTTCAATAATTTAATTTCAAATGCACTGCATTCTGTCCCTGAGGATAGAAAACCGCAGGTAAAAATAAAACTCAAGCGTACCGAGCAAAAAGTTTTTATTGATGTTATTGATAACGGCTCAGGAGTACCTAAAGAAGTCGTCGAAAAAATATTCACCCCCAATTTTACCACAAAATCGGGCGGAATGGGATTAGGACTGGCCATGGTAAAAACTATGTTGGCCTCTAATAACGGTGACATCAGCTTTAAGACCAAAGAAAACGAAGGCTCGGTTTTCACGGTACAACTGCAAGTTGCAGGCCAACCTAAAGAAAATGATTAGCACCTCATTTGTAAACAGATACTAAAACCGGCAGGTAGGCGTTTATTAATAAACCCGAAATAGTTTTATTATGAATGACGCCAAAAATAAGCCTACCGAAAAACACAAGCGTTTTATGTATTTTATCATGGGATTGGTTGTTGCCACATCACTCACCCTAATGGCATTTGAGTGGAAAACCTTTAAAACCGTTAGTACAGCTCCCGAGGCCGCACCGGTTCATGAATTTATTGAACAAGACCCTATTCCCGTTCGCGTTTCTAAACCTGCTCCCGCACCGCCACCGCCGTTAGCACCTCCCAAACCCGTTCCCGATGACGTTGTGGTAAAAAAAGACCGGCCTGATGACAACACCAATCAAGACGAACCGGATTTTAACTTTGATGAGCCGGACATAAACGATACAGAAGAACTCGAGAAAGAAGATATTCCCGGGCCACCCACCGGCATTGAAAAAATGCCCGAGTTTCGAGGGGGTGATAGAGAGTTGAAAAAATACATATCAAAAACCCTCACCTATCCCGATTTTGCAAAGCGCAGCGGCATTGAAGGAAAGGTGTATTTGGAGTTCACCGTAACCAAAAAAGGTGAAATAACCGATATTGAATTGCTTAGAGGTATTGGTGGCGGTTGCGATGAAGAGGCTGTTCGCGTATTAAAAAATATGCCCCTTTGGTATCCGGGAGAACAAAACGGAGTTAAGGTAGCAGTGCGACATCGCATTGCCGTTTTATTTAAATTGAAGTAACTCTTGATCAATATTTATTGTAAAATGATAAAGCTAACAATGGCTTCATGAGCTGATAACCGCTAATTTTGCATTTCATTTTTACGGCTTATCAAATGACAAGAGAAGAATTACCCGAAATTATTCAAAAGGTTAAAAATACGACAAACCCAACAGAGCCTGAATTAGTAACACAATTCGGATTAATTGACCACACCACTTTAAGCAATTATGGTACAGAAGCGACTGTAGCCGAATTTTGTGAAAAAGTGGTTTCTTTTGATCACGCGACTTACGGCTTACCGCCATTGCCTGCCGTTTGCGTTTGGCCTCAATATGCCAAAATAGCCTCCAAAATCTTGCAAGACTCACCTACAGTTGTAGCTTGTGTTGCGGGAGCATTTCCCTCAGGGCAAACATCTCTTGAGATCAAAAAAGCAGAGGTGAATGAAGCCCTGATAAACGGAGCAGAGGAAATTGACATTGTCATCAATCGCGGTAAGGCGCATGAAAAAAACTTTGACACCATCGAACATGAGATTCGCGAAATCAAAAACCTTTGTGGCGATAGAAAGTTAAAAGTTATATTGGAAACCGGTGAATTCTCATCTTTGAAACTCTTGGAACAAACCTGTGATGCCGTATTGAGGGGCGGAGCCGATTTCCTAAAAACATCTACCGGTAAAAGTCCTGAAGGAGCAACGCTCGAAAAAGCGGCCATATTGATGCTAAGCACTAAGAAATACCGTGAGCAAACCGGCGAAAAAAAAGGTGTAAAAATATCAGGAGGTGTAAAAACATGTTTATCCGCAGCACAATATATTGCTTTACATGTTGAAATATCGGGATGGGACATTGCGACAAGCGATGATTTTAGAATAGGCGCCGGCAGTTATGTGCCCGTTCTGTTAAACACACTGAAAAAGGTAAAGAACCACCCTTGGGGGTAGTTGTATTCATTTTACCTTTGCACCCGATTAAAAAAAGTGACTTGGACACAGCTGATACGACATCATTACGAGTTAAAGAATTAATTTTCTCCTCTTTGAGAAATTACGCCGCGCTGGTGAAAGTAAGACTTACTTTGTTGGTCGTATTTTCAGCTGTAGCCGGTTATTTCATAGCCGCTCCCACTTTTGATATTGTGAAGTTCTTAGCTGTAATTGTTGGTGGTTTTATGGTAACGGGAGCATCCAACACCTTTAATCAAATATTAGAAAAAGACAGCGACGCGCTAATGGTCAGAACCCAAAAGCGTCCGTTACCCGCCGACAGTATGGGGCTTTGGGAGGCCATGATTTTTGGTCTTATTATGGCTTTTTTGGGAATTACCGCCCTTTGGTTCTTCTTGAATCCATTAAGCGGGCTTCTAGGTACAATGGCATTGATCACTTATGTAGGAATTTACACCCCCATGAAAAAAGTAAGTTCATGGGCGGTATTTGTCGGAGCTTTCCCCGGAGCTATTCCTCCCATGCTCGGTTACGTTGCTGAGACGGGAAAATTTGGGCTGTTTCCCGGACTTCTCTTTGCCATTCAATTTATTTGGCAATTCCCCCACTTTT
>PXEK01000212.1 GCA_003564735.1 Cryomorphaceae bacterium | reverse complement strand
GAGCACCATTTTATCGAGGGCTCAGTTGCTACGCGTACCGCCCATTTTGCCGGGCGACTTACGGAATGCGCTTACACAAAAACATGAATGTACGGCTGAGGAGGCCGAAACGATTGCCGCACTGAGTGAGGGCAATTACCGAAAGGCATTAAATGCTCTCGAAACAAATGAGGCTGCCGAGAAAACGGCGCAAATTTTTCAAGGTTGGATGCGCAATTTATGGAAGAAAGATATTTACGCCGTGACGAAGTTTGTAGATGATATAGCGCGTACGGGTCGCGAGAGCCAAAAGGAGTTTTTGAGCTATGGTTTGCACGTGTTTAGGGAGTGCATGGTGTGGAATTACGGGGGTGAAAAACTGCTGAGAACGGCGGGTGCTGAAAAGGCTTTTATCGAAAAATTCTCAAAAATGGTACATAGCGGCAACGGGGTGCGATTTACTGATGAGTTTGAAACCGCCATTTACCACATTGAGCGCAACTTAAACGGCAAAGCAGTCTTTACCGATTTGTCACTCAAGTGCATGAAATTATTGCGGCAGCCGGCGCGTGAGTTTAAATCGGCATAATGTTTTTTTGGTCAGAACCGAAAACCGTCTGCAATAAGCTACGCACAAAGATGTTATTCTTTGGCGGGTAAGTTCCCTTGAACCAAGAACCAATCTACCCAAGCATCCATTTGTTTTACGGATTTGGGTCTTAGGAGAATCTCCAAATTACGATCTAGTAAAAACATGGTGGGAGTGGAGAATACATAATAATCCTTTGCCGGTTTTGTATCCCACTTTTCGTAGTCGCACATGCTGAGAAACGGGAAGTTCCCCGCGAAATTTTTAAACTCAGCTTCGTATTCGTCTAAAGAAATAAAAACTACTTCAACGCCCTGTTTTTTCCATTCGGCATAATGATCGGCAATTTTCGGGATTTCGCTCCCACATTTTGGGCACCAACTCGAACCAAAAACCACTACGATGTAATCGGCATTTACTTCAGATAATCGTTGCGGGTTTTCACCTGAACGGCCGGGTTGTAATATGTCACCCGTAAATTCGATATCGGCCGCGATATTTCCCTTTTTCATGGCGCGGTAAGTTTCTAATTGTTTAGCCAGCGCATCATCAACAGTGCAACTTGTTTCATTCAACACTTTTAAAGCTAAATACTCTGCCGGTTCCAATAGGCTGTGGCGTTCCAGCAGGTCAAAAAGGAAATCGGTTATTTCATTAAACTTTTTTTCATCTGCGGCTAAGTTATCCACCAAAGTGTCTATAGATACCTTCATCATGGCGAAAACCGTATCAAGGGGATTCCCGCTGTTTTCAATAAGCCAAAAGTGGCTTTCTACGGCGTCTTTGAGCAAACCACTTTTGTACAGCTTATCGCTTGTGTAATCTAAACTTCGGAATTGTGAAATTGTGCTCGGGATTTCCTCACTTCGGTATTGGGCTATGGTAGAAACGGAGCTCACTAATTTTCTCACCGGCAGGTACCAACTCACATAACTTTTTGTAGGTAAACCGGTTAAAAAAGCTTGGTCTTCTTTTTTGATTCGCTGTTTCTCTTTTTTAATGGCTTTTTTCGGTCTTTTGTGAGCGGCAAAAAGGGAATCATCACGGTAAAAATTTTCAAGGTAAATCCACGCGCTCAAGGCTTGTTCGCGACGGGGATGCTCGATTGCGTACCGGGTAAACCAAATGTTTTCTTGTCCTTGTAAAGTGCGAATAGTTTCCGGCATACTCAACGCCTCGCCTTTTATTTCAATATCTTCACCGCTTAAAATAACGAAGTACGGCTTATTCTCAGAGGATATCAGATAACCAACACCGTAGTCGGCAGGCGAATATTGTAAAGAGAAATTACCATGATCATCGGCGGTTGCTTCTGAAATGCCGTAGGTTTTAAAACCGTTGAATCCTTCAAGTTTTATTTTTTGATTGGATAGAGCGGTGAGTTTCCCTGTGATACTTTGGGCATTAGTGCTCAGGGTTGCAATCAAGAATACGGAAAGAAAAAGTATTTTCATCATTTGAGTTTTTACTTACATCAAATTAAGGTATTTAATATTGGGTGATGCTAAATTTATTAAGCACACATTTGGATTGAAGAAATTCACATTCAAAAGAATAAAAATTAAATTAGAAATGCCGGTATCTTCTCATTTTTTTTCGGGGCACAGATGAGGTGGTTGTAGTTGACTTTACCGCTGAAAGTTTTCTTGTCAAGTAACTTTTTTAGGTTACTCCTATTTGTTTCATTTAGAGGATTGTTCTTAAAAGAAATTTTGTATTCCGGTTATTCCCGAAAGTTAGTGATAAAAAAATCCGTAAATTTGGTTCTGACTAAAACCCTAACTAAAATGTCTTTAAAAAACAGCGTAAAACGCTACATGTTGCTCTTGGAAAAACTGCAAAAGGGATATCCTACCTTAGAGGAGTTAATCGATTTTCTCGAGGAGCATGAAATACAGGTTTCTTCTAGGACTTTACAGCGCGATTTCAAACAACTAAGAGAGCAATATCAAATTGATATCGTTTACGACTCGACCAAAAAGGGTTATTATATTGACGAGGAAACGTCGTTGGATATTAACCGGTTTGTTGGTTTTTTGGATGTGCTGCGTACCGCCGATTTGCTGAACGAGAGTTTTGAGAAAAGTAAAGAGACTTTACGGTATTTAGATTTTGATACTGATGTGCAGCAGCGCGGTTCTCACCTGCTCCGCGATTTGCTTACGGCTTTGCGCGAACATCGAGAGATGGAAATTACGCACGAGAGCTTTTTTCGCGACACTCCCAAAATTTACCTTGTACAGCCCTATTTACTCAAAGAATATATGAATCGCAGGTACTTGGTGGCAATGGTTAAGGGGCTTGGGGGTAGCGATGAAAGGGAGCGGTTTAGAACGTTTGGTGTTGATCGTATTACAAAGTTAACATTGTTACCCCGTAGTTTTACTCCCGACCCTTCAATTGAACCTAAGGCGTTTTTCGATCATGTTATAGGTCTCACGTATTCCACATCAACCTTGCAAGAGGTAGTGCTTTCATTTGATGCCGGACAAGGGAAGTACGTAAAAACGTTGCCGTGGCATAGTTCTCAAAAAATATTGGTGGATAACGACAAGGAACTGCGAATTCAAATTAACGTGAAACCCAATTTTGAGTTGGTTCAAAAAATATTGATGCAGGGTGCTAATGTTGAGGTGATATCTCCTGAATCGGTTAGAAATAAGGTGGAAAAGCATCTTTCTCAAGCGCTGAAAAAATACAATTCGTAACTTTTTTTCATCTCCGACATGTTTTGGCGGTGTGTACTTTCACTTTTGCTTTCAAAATAAAGAATTATGGAAAAAGCAAAAGAAAATCGACGCAGTCACATTACGGAAAAAACAGAAAAACTCAACGAGGTTACAAAAGTCCTCAAAAGTGAGTTTGTGGGAATTGATAACATTATTGATGAATTAATAAACTCGGTGAGTTCGTGGTATTTATTCCCACATATTCACGAAAAACCTGTGGTAGTGAATCTTTGGGGACTCACGGGGGTGGGGAAAACAGCATTAATAAAAAGAATGGTTGAACTGCTTGATTTTCAAGATACTTTTTACCATTTTGATTTAAAGGGCAAGAGCGGTAACGGCAGAAGAATAGAAAGCCAACTCGAATTTCTTGGTGAGGCATCGTTTTCTTATCCGGTAGTTATTGCTTTAGACGAATTTCAACATGCGCGCACAATAGATGAGGGCGGAATTGAGATTCAAACCGATTTTGAAACGGCAAACCCCATCTGGGAATTACTGGACAGTGGTAAGGTGCCACTTAATAGGCACCAATTTAGACGTGAGCATTTTGCGCATATTTGCGCAGACCTAAAATACTTAATTAGTAATGGGGTGAAAGTAGAAAACGGAGTTGTGGTTGAAGGTGCCACATTATTTAAACGGGTTATGACGAGTGGGGATGGCGACACCTCCAAAAAGAAGAAAAAAAAGCCCGGTTATCAATACTTCATTCCTGAAGAAATGGAATATTTACTTCAAAAAGCGGCATCTGATCTTTTTGCGCATCGCATAGAGTTGAGAAAATATCTCAACACATTAAATGAAGTTGAAACCCTTGATTTTGTGATGCAAATGGAAAAAAAGTCCAATTCCTCCTTTATCATGGACTGTTCGAATGCACTCATTTTTGTGTTGGGTAACTTGGATGAAGCGTATAAGATGTCGAAAGATTTTAATCCGGATATTGATGCCGATACTTTTCATCGCCGCTCTCTTAAAATCACATTGCCGGATATTAAAGAGGCACTCAAAAAACGTTTCAGGAGTGAACAAATTGCCAGGTTGGGAAATAATCACATTATTTATCCGGCCTTTAGCAAGAAATCTTTTAATAGAATCATTGATTTAGAATTGAATAAGACGGGAGAGAAAATTTATGAAAAAGAAGGCATCAAATTTGTATTCGATCAAAGCTTAAAAGATTTGATATATCGCGAGGGCGTTTACCCCACACAAGGAACTCGCCCCATATTTACCACCATTCATAAACTTGTTCACAGCGCCTTGGGCAGGGTCCTCGCGGCATATTATCTTCATGCGACAGATGCAAATGCTATTCGGTTACACAGTGAAGGAGGTTTTCTTAAAGTAGATTACGAAAAAGTACACTCGGGACGGAGCAAGGAGTCATTGTATAAATTGAGCATAAAGCACAGTCTCAATTTGGAGAACTTACGAGCCCAAAAGCGTGACGATAAACAGGCTTTAACCGCTGTACATGAGTCCGGACATGCTGTTGTTTGCGTGGCCTTG
This sequence comes from Cryomorphaceae bacterium, assembly GCA_003564735.1. Lineage (GTDB taxonomy): Bacteria > Bacteroidota > Bacteroidia > Flavobacteriales_G > Salibacteraceae > Salibacter. The sequence goes on along the minus strand of PXEK01000212.1, from coordinate 8,576 downwards.
ACCGGAGTGGTGCCTGAAAATATCTATTCTCAAACCGCTAGACCCGAGGCGGCCGGATTTGTATATGCCGATTTGGATTATTCTCACATCTCACAAGATGAATTTATTGATCGCGCCGCTATATTCTTGGCCGGAATCGCTGCGGAAACTCTCGTTTTTGGACACGAAAAGAAAACCAACGGCAGCTCTTCCGATATACGGCAGGCTACCGAGTTTATTGCCGATATGGTGAAAAATGAAGGACTTGGTGGTTTTACGGGAGCTTTTCAGAACCCTGCGCCTTCACAGAATTACATGGTGTATGATGATAGGGGTGAGGTAAACCAAACGGTAAAGCGACTGCTTGATTGCGCACTTGAAAAGGCTGAATTAACACTCAAGAGGCACATGGACTTGCTACTTCAAGTATCAGATTATCTCAGTGAACATCCGTTTATTTCAGGTGATCGATTACGGGCTTTTGTTCGCGAATATGCACCTGAGTTAAGAGTGAAAAACGCTAAAGATAAATCTACAATACATCCGTATCGCAGCATTTTGAAACAATTATTGTCAGAGCCGCGTGTGCACGAACCAAATTATCAAAAGGTAAACCCTCTATTAAATAAAACGGTAAAAGGTCATTTTGAACGCAAGGGAGAGGGGGTAAAGAGATGAAAAACTCTTGGTGCCGGTATGGTTGAAAACTCGATCTGAATTATGCATTCCGAAATAGGGTTTGTATAAAATAGCAAGACTATTGGTTTTACTTCATGTCTGAGGCTACCTAATTTTCTAACAGTTAAACGAGGAGTGTTTAAATATTATTATATATTTGTGGGCTTTATTTTTAAAGACTGATTTGTCGTTTTGTTGAATATCTCAAAAAAATAGCACCATGAAAAAACTGTTTTCCACTTTGTTTCTATCCTTTTTAGTGTTGTCAATTTCGGCTCAAACAATATGCAACCCTACAGGTAATTTGGTTATTTTTACTAACTATGACGGCGGCCCGCTGAATATTAACGTAGATGTCAATATCCCCGATCTTAAGATTGGGGTGGTAAGTTATCGTGCGGTTTCGGTTAATATTACGGGGCCTTTTGCGTCAAATGTTACGGGTGTAGCTTATGCGGGTTTTAACTCAAGTGCCACATGTGGAGTGCAGGCGATTTTAACTACCTCTATATCTGCTCCACCCGGTGCTACTACCAATATTACAAACGCACCTCCGGCACCCATTTCGAATCCCAATGGTCACGGGAGTATCATTTGCGGTTACTCTTGCGATTTGAATTCGTCCCAAGGCGGGTGTAACACTGCCGATCAAGTTGAAGCGTATTTCTTGAATTACTTCCCCAACACTTTGGTGTACAGCCATGAAATCCAATATGGCTGTTGGTCGGGTAGTCAAAGTTTACAAGCTACAGGCAATTGCTGCGCAACGGTAATTCCGCTCACTGCACAAGTTCAAGCTCAGGATGCGTCCTGTTTTAACGCTTGTGACGGTTCTGCGAGTGTTACGGCTAGCGGCGGTCAGTCGCCTTACACTTACGCATGGAGTAATAGCCAAGCTACGTCGAATTTAAGTAATGTTTGTGCGGGTCAGTACACGGTTACGGTTACCGATGCGGCCCAAAACACTACAACACAAACGGTGCAAATTAATGAGCCCGGGTTAATAGAGTTCACCCAAAACTTTGTAGATTGTCGAGGTTTTAGTATTCAAGTGGGAACAAATACCTACACTATAACAGGAAATTATGTTGATACTTTACAGTCTGTTTCGGGTTGTGATAGTGTCGTGCACACCGGTCTTACCATCCGACCAATAAAAACATTTACTCAAAGCTTTACTCCCAATCGTTGCGAAGGTTTTTCTGTACAGGTGGAGAACAATACTTATTCTGCAACAGGTGTTTATATTGATACGCTTCAAACGGCAAGAGGATGTGACAGTGTGGTGACTACAGAAATTGTGGTTGACTCCATCATTATCATTGATTCTCATCCCGATGATGTTACGGTTGACGCAGGTGACCCGGCTTCATTCTCCATTTCGTTGTTTGAAACTTCAGCCGATATTCAGTGGCAGGTGGCTGCAATTAGGGATACGTTCAGTAATATTAGGCCGGGACTTATTTACACGGGGCAAACTACCAATTTGCTCACTGTTTTGGAAGCTGATTTAGGCATGGACAGTAACTTTTATCGCGCATTGGTAACCCTTGAACAATGTGTGGATACCACCTCATCGGCTCGGTTATTTGTTACAAACCGAACAAGCGTAAATGAAAATAATTACTTGAGCGAGGTAAGGGTATATCCAAATCCCGTACAGGAGCAATTACATATTGAGTACAATGGTGAGTTGGCGGGTGAGCGTTTTATGATTTATTCTTCAACGGGAGCATTGGTGTTCGAGGGAACTTTGTTTGGCTCGCTCAATACAGTGAATACGGCATCTTGGGCCTCGGGTATTTACTCGGTGATGTTCGAGAGTAGTACCGAAAAGACGATTAAGATCATTAAGAAGTAAGAAGAGGTTCTCTCGAAAGAACTTGAACGGTAATTCATAACCGTTTATACTTCTTCAAAATAACAACCCGAAATACCTGCGATTTTCTCTTTGGGGAATTCGCGAATATTTCGGGTTGTATTTTCCTTACTCGTCCAAAGTGATGTCGAATTGGGTAAGATTGACAAAAGCACTCACTCTTTCGTCAAATTCTTTTTCGGTGATGTTTTGCAAACGTTCCACACCAAACTTCTCTACGCAAAATGATGCTGTGGCCGATCCCATAATCACCGCACGCTTGAGTCCGTTAAAAGAAACATCATTTGTAGCGCTGATGTGTCCCATGAAGCCGCCGGCGAAAGAATCGCCCGCACCGGTGGGGTCGAAAACCTCTTCAAGCGGTAATGCGGGAGCAAAGAATACTTCATTGTTTCGGTCAAATAACAAAGCACCGTTTTCTCCCTTTTTAATTACGATGTATTTTGGCCCCATTTCCAATACTTTTTTAGCGGCCTTCACCAAGCTGTACTCACCGGTAAGTTGGCGCGCTTCTTCATCATTTATGGTGATGACGTCCACTTTTGAAATGACTTCTTTTAATTCTTCCAGGGCTGAGTCCATCCAAAAGTTCATCGTATCCATGGCAATCAATTTGGGCCGTTTGTCAAATTGCTCAATTACTGAAAGCTGCACCGCGGGAGCTAAGTTGCCTAACATTAAAAAAGGTGCGGTTTTGTAGGCTTCGGGGAGTATGGGTTCAAAATCGCCAAGAACATTGAGCTCGGTTACTAACGTGTCGCGCGAGTTCATATCGTTGTGATACTTACCTTTCCAAAAAAAACTTTTTTCGTCTTTTTTGATTTGTAAGCCGGCGGTATCAACCCCCCGGCTTTCCAGTTCTGAAATGGTTTCTTGAGGGAAATCGCCGCCCACAACGGAAACCAATCCCGACTTTTCGGCGAAGAACGAAGCCGCATAGCTTATGTAGGTACCCGCACCGCCTACAATTTTATCTGTTTTTCCAAAAGGCGTTTCAATAGCGTCAAATGCCACTGAGCCTACAATTACTAAATCCATAAGGTTTTATATTTTGTGCAAAAGTACAAACCTGCGGTTCAATGCGTGACGATTCCTGAAAAATAAGTGGGTAAAGCTCTATGAAGAATGGTTGCTCTTGGTTTATCCTCATTCGCTCGTCTTGAAGTTGCGGTGAGTACATCCCGAATCTTGCGGGAATAAAAAAACCGGAGCGGCGTTTCACCGCATCTTTTTAAGTTACTGCTTACCTTAGCCGCCGCAAATGAACTTTTTTAGTCAAATATCAACACGCGGGTATCTCAAAAGTTTTTTGAGTGTCGGGGCCATACAAGGCGGTTTTATGGCACTCAATTATCTCACTCAAATTCTATTGGCTAATCACCTGAGTGTGGAAGATTATGGTGAGCTTACTTACTATTTATCATTGGTGAACTTTTTTGTAGTAGTAGTTCTGGTAGGCCAAAATAACTATTTGCCCAAAGAGCTCATTCGGTTGGCTTCCGGGGGGAGTTACGCATTACTGAGGCGCGTAATACGGCGCGGATTAAACAACATTTTAATTGCTTGGGTTTGTTGTGTTGCCGTTGCATTTACTGCCGTTTACACCGGATTAATAAGCGTGAATTCTTATGTGGTTTTGACACTGTCGGGAATTGTATTGTTTTTGGCGTTGGGCACCTATCGTCAAGCTTTTCAACGGGCTTTTGGTCAGGTAAAAGTGAGTCAAATTCCCGAGAAGGTTTTGTTCGCCGGTTTGTATCTTTTGTTTTTGGGGGTATCGGTATTTTTGTTTGAGGTTCGTTTTTCGGTAATCAATCTCCTCACCGCAACCGCGGGTTTTTACCTTTTGGTCCAGTTTGCGGGTTACGGTTTAATGAAAGCAAATCTGCTCAAAATTCCTAGAGCATATCAAAACCAAAACACACCCAAAAAGCCGGCCGGCCCGTTGTTTTTTTACCTCATGTCCGTGATTGATATTTTTGATTCCTATTTGGATTATTACCTGCTAGAGTATTACGCGGGGTATGAATCATTGGCCGTGTACAGCATTTCAAAGCGTGTGAGTTTGTTGATTTTCACGGTGATTTACACCTCTAATTATGTGCTGGGACCTGAGGTGAGCAAGCTTTATTTCTCGGGCCAAGTGAAAGAGCTCCAAACAAGGGTTCGAAAAGCCGTGCTGCTAAATATGGCATTAGCTACAATTTTGGTTTTGTTGTTGATTTTGTTCAGAACCCCGTTACTTCAAATGTTTGGTCAATACTATGCGGCTGAAACGGGTCTTTGGGTTTTTGTTTTACTCATGGCAGCCCAATGGGTGAATGTTACGCTGGGTGCGCCAAGCCAAATATTGGCGGCAACGGGATTTGAAAAAAGTGTGTTGCACGTTTTTACGGTAGCGGTTATTTTTCAATTGAGTGCCGGTTGGTGGTTTATCGGTCAGTGGGGAATCACCGGTATGGCACTGTTGTTTTTGATCAACTCGGTTTATTGGAACGGGGCTTTGCAAATTATAATGAAAAGGAAAACGGGCATCAGTTTGTTTTCTCGGTCATGAAAAATGAATCTGCTCGTATTTTATTTTGTGTAGATTATACATTGCATTGAAGGACGCTTTCAGATAATTCAATATTTTTGCATTGGAACCCGGTTGATGCTTTTGAAAATTTGTTGCTGCGGCAGGATAGCGCTTATGTGATCGCTTGAGTACTTGAACTTAATGCTAAAGTCGGTTTTGAACGGAATAACTTTTGCTTACCTCCATTATCATTGGGATTTTGGCGGTTAGGTTCGTTTAGCTGCCGGCGCTCGGGTTCTGACCAAAAAAAATGCATAGGATATGATTCACTTTTTTAGGCTGTTTACCTTTACAATTGGTTTTACTGTTTTGTGTGGCGCAACGCTAAAGGCGCAGGATGACGGTTGTGAATCTGAAAACAAAAAGGCGCAAAAGCTTTATGAAAAGGGCATTGACCGCAAAAAAAATGATAAGGGCAAGCGTATTGGGTATTTGATGGAGGCTTTGGAATTGGATCCCGACCATGCCGGCGCCAACTGGGAAATGGCGTACATGCGAATTAGGGAAAACCTGCGAAAGGGGCTGCCCTTTGATAAGGCACAGCCTAAACTCGAGGCGGCGATTTCAATTTGTCCGTCTATTCACGCCTCGGCGTATTTCTTTTTGGCTGAAATCCACTATAAAAACAATGAGTTTAAGGAGGCAGCCGAGCGGTATCACGAGTTCCTGAAGTTTGATTACGAGGGTGATGAAAAGTATGAACTAAAGCACAATCAGTATTACGAGCGCGCACGTGAGATGGTAAAAAAGGCAGAGTTTTATTATGAATCGTTCAAAGACCCTAAGCCTTTTGACCCCAAAAAGGTAACGCCTTTAAGTACGGCGGGAAATGATGAGTATTTGCCGTTGGTAAGTCCCGATAATGAGCTGGTGTTTTTCACGCGAAGAACGAAAAAGGCACCTAATCCGCGCGGTGGATCCATCCAAAGGGAAACGGTGGATTACATAGAGCGGTTCAGTTTTGCCGCTTTTAATCATGGACGGACGGAAAGCGAGGGCGAGCCCATGCCGCTTCCTTTTAATGAAAACGATGATGAAAACTACGGAGGCGCCACCGTTAGCGCCGATAACCGAGAGCTGATTATGACCATTTGTGTTCCCGACAGGGATTACATAAATTGCGATTTGTACTCATTTAAAAAGGTTTATGGTGTAAATCCACGAACCAAAAAAGAGGGTTGGTTTTGGTCAGAGCCCGAAAATTTAGGTCCGAATATCAATACTCCGAGGGGGTGGGAGGCGCAGCCAACATTGTCCGGTGATGGTCAAACGCTAATTTTCGCCACTTTGAGAGAAGATGAAACGAAAGGAATTGACTTGTATAAAAGTGAACGGGATATAAACGGCAATTGGAAAAAAGCCGAGCCGCTAAGCGACGTAATCAATACCGAGACTCACGAAAAAACACCCTTTTTCCATGCCGATAGCAGAACGTTGTACTTTGCCTCAAAGGGACATAATAACTTTGGCGGCTACGATGTTTTTTACAGTAAATTCGATAATGGCGAGTGGAGTGAGCCCAAAAACTTAGGGTATCCTATCAATACTGAAAGTGATGAGCACGGTTACGTGGTTAGTACCGACGGCAGACGCATTTACTACGCTTCAAAAACCTTCAAGGGGAAACCTCAAAAGCACATCAATATTTTTAGTTTTGAACTTTACGAGGAAGCTCGACCCGATGAGGTAATGTTGCTCAAAGGAAATTTGAAAAATAAAGACGGCAGCGTTCCCAAAGATGCTGAAATATCAGTGAGCAATACGGGTGATGATGAAAAACAGAATTTTAAGGTGGATACTGCCGACGGGAAATATACCGCGATAATAAAAATGGATAAAAAACGAGATTACGTGGTTACGGCAAAAGGTAAAGATTTGGCTTTTAACAGTTTTAAAATATCGGGTTCGGATACGTCAACTTACGTGAGTCAAAATTTTGAATCAGAAGTGATGGAAGTGGGGAAATCGTACGAGATTCCCAATATCACCTACGCTACAAATCGGGCAGCATTAACTCGGGAGTCGATAGCTACACTCAAATCATTTGTGGATTACTTGAAAGACTTTCCAAATTTGAAAATATCCATTGAAGGACACACCGATAATGTAGGGAACCCAAATGATAACTTAACGCTATCGACTGAACGCGCCTTCTCGGTTATGGAGTTCTTACAGGAGGCCGGAATATCTAAAGACAGGCTTGAATTTAAGGGTTGGGGACAAACCAAGCCCGTTGCCAATAACAACACACCGGAGGGGCGCAGTAAGAACCGCCGAACAGAGTTTGTGATTTTGGGAATGTAAAAAGACGGTTTTACGTTAAACAAATATTGCGCTTGATTTGCTATACCTATTCACTTAAATAAAACATTATGTTCGGATTATTCAAAAAGAAAACTGAAAGGGAGAAGTTGCAAAAAGTATATAAGCAATTAATGGATGAGTCTTATAAACTCTCTCACACCGATAGAACAAAAAGCGATCAAAAACGAGCTGAGGCTGAAGAAATAGCTAAGAAAATCGATAATTTACCTAAAGAATAATTTAGCTTTGTGCAAAGCACAAAATTTGCATTACGATGAGATATAAAGTTTTTGGCAAAACCGGGTTGCGTGTTTCTGAGCTTTGCTTGGGCACCATGACTTTTGGTGAGGAATGGGGAACGGGAAACGACAAAAAAGAAAGCCGAAAGGTTTTTGACCGCTTCGTTTGCGAGGGGGGTAACTTTTTTGATTCCGCCAACCGCTACACTGAGGGAACTTCAGAAAAGATGCTTGGTGAATTCGTAGGTAAAAATCGCGACCGTTATGTTATAGCCACTAAATACTCTCTTTTTGATGATGCTGAAGATTTAAACGCTACCGGTAATAGTCGGAAAAACGCCATGCGCTCCGTTGAGGGAAGTCTGCGCCGCCTCAATACCGATTACATTGATATTTTGTGGGTTCATGCTTGGGACTTTACTACCGCACCCGAAATTGTGATGCGCACGTTGGATGATTTGGTATCGAGCGGTAAAGTACACTACATCGGTATTTCAGATGCTCCGGCGTGGGTGTTTACGCGTTGTAATTCTCTAGCAAGACAATATGGTTGGGCTGAGTTCACGGCCTTACAAACCGAATACAGCTTGATTGAACGTACCGCCGAAAGTGATTTACTGCCGGCGGCCAATTACTTTGATATGGCCGTTACCGCTTGGTCTCCCTTGGGAGCAGGAATGCTCACGGGTAAGTATTTGAACAAAGAAACGGGACGGCTATCTGAGAGAAGCGTGAAAATGAATGAGCGAAACTTAAATATAACTCGCGAAGTGGTAAGCATTGCCGATGAAATAGGGTGCACCGCTCCACAAGTGGCCTTGGCTTGGATAATGAAGAAAAGCCGGGTTTATTTTCCCATTGTAGGAGCTCGTAATGAGGCACAACTAATAGATAACATTGCCGCCGTTGAGGTGAAACT
>PXEK01000167.1 GCA_003564735.1 Cryomorphaceae bacterium | reverse complement strand
TAGCTCAGCTGGCTAGAGCATTAGCCTTCCAAGCTAAGGGTCGCGGGTTCGAATCCCGTTTCCCGCTCTTTTTTACACTTGAGAAATCGCCACCTTTTATAAGGTGTGATTACTCAAGTGTTTTGCCAATGTAGCTCAGAGGTAGAGCACTTCCTTGGTAAGGAAGAGGTCACGGGTTCAATTCCCGTCATTGGCTCACAGATGAAGTAATTATTTTGATTTGTATATATAACTAAAGTTTAAACGTAAATATTCAGAGCTATGGCTAAGGAAACTTTTGATCGATCCAAACCCCACGTAAACATCGGTACTATCGGACACGTGGATCACGGTAAAACTACATTAACAGCGGCAATTACATCTGTACTTTCATCAGATGGTTTGTCTGATAAACGTGATTTTGATACTATTGATAATGCCCCCGAGGAAAAAGAAAGAGGGATTACAATTAACACGTCACACGTTGAATACCAAACGGCAAATCGTCACTACGCACACGTAGATTGTCCCGGTCACGCCGATTATGTGAAAAATATGATTACGGGTGCAGCTCAAATGGACGGTGCTATATTGGTAGTTGCTGCCACTGATGGCCCTATGCCACAAACTCGTGAGCACATTCTTTTGGCTCGTCAGGTAAACGTGCCTGCTATTGTAGTATTTATGAATAAAGTTGACTTAGTTGACGATGAAGAGCTTCTTGAATTGGTTGAGCTTGAGATTCGTGAGTTATTGTCATTCTATGAGTTTGACGGTGACAATGTTCCCGTAATTCAGGGTTCTGCCTTGGGTGCACTTGAGGGTGACGAAAAGTGGGTTGGAAAAGTTACTGAGTTGATGGCCGCGGTTGATGAGTTTATTCCTCTTCCCGAGCGCGCCATTGATAAAGAGTTTATTTTGCCCGTTGAAGACGTTTTCTCTATCACAGGGCGTGGTACAGTGGCTACAGGTCGTATCGAAGCAGGTGTAATCAACTCAGGTGATGAAGTGGAAATCTCAGGTATGGGTGCTGAAAAAATGAAGTCTACCATTACAGGTGTTGAGATGTTTCGCAAGATATTAGATCGTGGTGAAGCCGGTGATAACGTTGGTTTACTACTTCGAGGTATCGATAAAGCTCAAATTAAACGTGGTATGGTAATCGCTCGTCCCGGTACCATTACTCCTCACACTAAATTTAAAGCTGAGGTTTATATCTTGAAAAAAGAAGAAGGTGGTCGTCACACTCCATTCCATAATAAATACCGTCCTCAGTTCTACTTAAGAACAACTGACGTAACGGGTGAAATTATTCTTGGTGAAGGACGTGAGATGGTAATGCCCGGTGATAACTTGACAATTAATGTTGAGTTGATTGCTCCTGTTGCTATCAACGTAGGTCTTAAATTCGCGATTCGTGAAGGTGGACGTACAGTAGGTGCAGGTCAAATTACAGAAATCACTGAGTAATCAGCACTAATTAGATAAGCTAAGTACTGTCAAAAGGTGTCCCAAAAAGGGACGCCTTTCGGCATACTTAGAGGTTTACGGGTGTAGCTCAATTGGTAGAGCACCGGTCTCCAAAACCGGGGGCTGTGGGTTCGATTCCTACCACCCGTGCAAATTTAGAATCCGAGAATCGTGGAAAGCATAACAGGATATATTAAAGAATCTTATTCCGAACTTCGAAACAAGGTGACTTGGCCTACTTTAAAAGAGTTGCAAGCCAGCTCGGTTTTGGTGTTGATTGCCAGCATTATTATTGCCGCCATTATTTATGTAATGGATGCGGGGTTTGGTCAAATATTGGGATTCATTTACGACGCGATTTACTAATCGTGCAGGAGGCAATTTGATATGAGCGAAGAGGTTAAAAATACGATAGATAAAAAGTGGTACGTACTACGTGCCGTGAGCGGTAAAGAAAAGAAGGTTAAAGAACAACTTGAGGCCGAGGTTGACAGACTCAACTTGGGAGATTACGTTGCTCAAATTCTTATTCCTACCGAGAAGGTTTATCAAATTAGAAACGGCAAAAAAATAAGTAAGGAAAAGAATTTTTTTCCCGGTTATGTTTTGTTGGAAGCCTCTTTGTCAGGTGAAATTCCTCACGTAATTAAAAATATAACCAACGTAATTGGTTTTTTAGGTGCCACAAAAGGAGGTGACCCGGTTCCTATGCGCGAAAGTGAAGTGAACCGTATTTTGGGTAAGGTCGATGAATTGGCCGATAGCGATGAGGAAGTAAACATTCCGTTTGTTGTGGGCGAATCGGTTAAAGTTACTGACGGTCCTTTCAATAATTTTACGGGTATTATTGAGGAAATTAACGAGGAAAAGAAGAAACTAAAGGTGATGGTGAAGATTTTTGGCAGGAAAACACCTTTGGAGTTGAATTACATGCAAGTTGAAAAAGAATAACCGGTTCATTGTTTAAAGCTTCCCTGTGAACCGCGTATTAATACAATTAGAAAATGGCAAAAGAAGTAAGTAAAGTAGTAAAATTACAAGTAAGAGGCGGCGCTGCGAATCCATCTCCTCCCGTTGGTCCGGCACTTGGTGCGGCAGGGGTTAACATTATGGAGTTTTGTAAGCAGTTTAACGCTCGAACTCAAGACAAACAAGGGAAAGTATTACCGGTTGTAATTACCGTTTACGGCGATAAATCTTTTGACTTTGTTGTTAAAACTCCACCTGTTGCGGTGCAAATAAAAGAGGCTGCTAAGCTTAAAACGGCTTCTCCCGAACCCAACAGGAAAAAGGTGGCTGTTTTGACGAAAGATCAAGTAAGAGCTATTGCTGAAGATAAGATGCCCGATTTGAATTGTTTTACCGTTGAATCTGCTATGGAAATGGTTGCGGGTACAGCGCGAAGCATGGGTGTGAATGTCAAGTAAAATGATAAAAGAATAGAAAGCATGGCGAAAGTAACCAAGAAAAGAAAAGAAGCCGAATCCAAATACGATTTAAATTCGGTTCACAATTTGTCTGAGGCATCGAAAGTAGTGAAAGACATAGTGAACACGAAATTTGACAGTTCGGTAGATTTGGCAATTCGCTTAGGCGTTGACCCGCGTAAAGCAAACCAAATGGTTCGCGGCTCTGTGTCGCTTCCCCACGGAACAGGTAAAGATGTTAAAGTCTTAGTTTTATGTACTGCCGATAAAGAACAAGAGGCAAAAGATGCCGGTGCTGATTTTGTTGGTCTTGATGAGTATGTCGACAAGATTAAAGGCGGATGGACTGATGTTGATGTTATCATTACTATGCCTTCCGTTATGGGTAAGGTAGGTGCCTTGGGTAGAATATTAGGTCCGCGTGGTTTGATGCCCAATCCAAAGACGGGCACCGTTACTATGGATATTGCCAAAGCAGTAAAAGATACCAAAGCAGGTAAGATAGATTTTAAAGTGGATAAATACGGCATTATCAGCTGTTCAATTGGGAAAGCTTCCTTTACTCCCGAGCAGATTAAAGAAAATGCCAATGAATTGTTACAGACTATTTTGAAGCTGAAACCAACCGCGGCGAAGGGTGCTTATGTGAGAAGTGTTTCTTTGTCGGGTACAATGAGTCCCTCTGTAAAGATAGATCCCAAATCGTTGGGTTCTGCAGCAGTGGCTTAATTATTCTTGAACAGATTAATTTAAAAGTAAGAGAATGACCAGAGAAGAAAAAAGTCGAGCAATTGAAGAATTGACAAATACGCTCAATGAAAATGATATTGTTTACTTGGCTGATATCTCTGAACTCGATGCTTTGAATACTACTGCTTTGCGCAGGCTTTGTTTCAAGCATGGTATATCACTAAAAGTAGTGAAGAATACCTTGCTTCAAAAAGCCATTGAGCAGGTAAGTGGTAAGGAGTATGGTGAACTAACTTCAGTACTTAAGGGAAACACTTCTCTTATGACTGCAGAGGTAGCCAACGCTCCCGCAAAGCTGATTAAAGAGTTTAGAAAGAAAGCTGACAAACCCATTTTAAAGGCGGCGTATATTGAAGAGTCGGTTTATATTGGTGACGAAAATGTAGAGGTTCTCGCAGCGCTCAAGTCGAAAAACGAATTGATTGCGGATGTGATTGGCCTATTGCAGTCACCACCGAAAACCGTTATTTCTCAATTGCAATCAGGTAAAGATTTATTGGCAGGTGTTGTTAAAACACTTGGCGAGAGAGAAAGTTAATTATATTATTTTAGAATCAAACACGTAAAAACAGAATACAATGGCAGATTTAAAATCATTTGCTGACCAATTAGTCAACTTAACAGTAAAGGAAGTTAACGAATTAGCTGAAATCCTTAAAGAAGAGCACGGTATCGAACCCGCAGCTGCACCCGTAGCTGTCGCTGCAGCAGGTGGCGGTGGAGGTGAAGCCGCAGAAGAGCAAACAGAATTCGACGTAATTCTGAAAGCCGCAGGCGGTCAAAAACTTAAAGTGGTTAAAGCTGTTAAGGAATTGACAGGTCTTGGTCTTAAAGAGGCAAAAGAAATCGTTGATAGCGCACCCAAAGCAATTAAAGAAGGTGTAGCTAAAGATGAAGCTGATTCACTTAAGAGTCAGTTAGAAGAAGCAGGCGCTGAGGTTGAGCTCAAGTAAGGGTTTCAATATCAGGCAATTATTATAGAGGTTTAGACCCTTTGGGGTCTAAACCCTATTGTGTTTATAGGCATTTTTAGTTCTAATTTTTCATTTATATTTCCATGGCTGAATCAACCCCAAAGCAAAGAGTCTCATTCGGACAAATAAAAAATAAACTGGATTATCCCGACTTTTTAGATATACAAATCCAGTCATTCAAAGATTTTTTCCAGCTGGAAACAACCCCTGACAGAAGGGAAAGAGAAGGTCTCTACAAAGTTTTTAGTGAGAATTTCCCGATAACTGACGCACGAAATAACTTCGTTCTTGAGTTCTTGGATTATTATGTTGACCCTCCTCGATATTCCATCGATGAAACCATGGAAAGAGGTCTAACTTACAGTGTTCCTCTAAAAGCAAAACTTAAACTTTATTGTACCGATCCCGAACACGAGGATTTTGAAACTATCGTTCAAGATGTTTATTTGGGTACAATCCCTTACATGACTCCGGGCGGATCGTTCATCGTGAACGGCGCCGAGCGTGTTATCGTTTCTCAATTGCACCGCTCACCGGGTGTGTTTTTTGGCCAAAGCTATCATGCTAACGGTACAAAGTTATATAGCGCACGTATCATTCCTTTCAAAGGTAGCTGGATCGAATTCGCTACAGATATAAACAGCGTAATGTACGCTTATATCGACAGAAAAAAGAAATTACCGGTGACAACGCTTTTACGAGCTATCGGCTACGAAAGCGATAAAGATATTCTTGAAATTTTCGGATTGGCCGATGAGGTGAAGGTTTCAAAAGCCGGTTTAAAACGTGTGATGGGGCGTAAACTTGCCGCACGTGTTTTAAAAACTTGGTTTGAGGATTTCGTGGATGAAGATACGGGTGAAGTGGTATCCATCGAACGTAATGAGGTGGTAGTGGATCGTGAAACTATTTTGGAAAACCATCATATCGAAATGATTCTCGACGCCGGTGTTAAAACACTCCTTTTACACAAGGAAGATATCAATACGGCAGATTATACAATTATCTACAACACACTTCAAAAAGATCCTTCAAACTCTGAAATTGAAGCGGTGGAACACATCTATCGCGTTTTGAGAAACTCTGAGCCGCCTGACGAAGAAACAGCTCGCGGTGTTATCGATAAACTCTTCTTCTCAGACAAAAGATACGATTTGGGAGAAGTAGGGCGCTTCAGAATTAACAAGAAGTTGAACCTCGATTTAGATATGGAGAATCGGGTTCTGACCAAAGTGGATATCATTTCTATTATTCGCCAACTCATTTCATTGATCAACTCCAAGACTGACGTTGATGATATCGATCACCTGAGTAACAGGAGGGTGAGAACCGTTGGTGAGCAATTGTACAACCAGTTTGGAGTGGGTCTCGCGCGTATGGCCAGAACCATCAGGGAAAGAATGAATGTTAGAGATAACGAAGTGTTTACGCCTATTGATTTAATCAATGCTAAAACACTTTCTTCCGTTATTAATTCATTTTTCGGAACCAACCAGCTATCTCAATTCATGGATCAAACGAATCCATTGTCAGAGGTGACAAACAAACGCCGTATGTCTGCTCTCGGACCGGGAGGTCTTTCCAGAGAAAGAGCAGGTTTTGAGGTGAGGGACGTTCACTACACGCACTACGGTCGTCTTTGTACTATTGAAACGCCGGAAGGTCCAAATATTGGTTTGATCTCTTCCCTTTGCGTATATGCCAAGGTGAATAAACTCGGATTTATTGAAACTCCTTATCGTGAGGTGAAAGATGGTAAGGTGAATCACTCAGGAGATGGCGTGATTTATTTATCGGCAGAGGAAGAAGACGGTAAAACCATCGCTCAAGCCAACGCACCCGTTGGTGATGACGGAAAGTTTGAGAGTGAAAGAATTAAAGCTAGATATGAAGGTGACTTCCCCGTAGTAGAACCGGGTGATGTTAAACTTATGGACGTTGCTCCTAATCAAATTGCCTCTATAGCCGCATCCCTTATTCCTTTTTTAGAGCACGATGATGCCAACCGTGCATTGATGGGGTCAAACATGCAACGTCAAGCAGTACCGTTATTGAAACCTGAAGCTCCTGTTGTGGGAACCGGTTTGGAAGGTCGCTTGGCCAGAGATTCTCGCGTTTTAATTAACGCTGAGGGTGAGGGTAAAGTAGAATATGTGGATGCAGAAGAAATTCACGTACGTTATGACCAAAATGAAGACGATGAGGCCGTTACTTTTGGTAATGATCCCGTTGTTTATAAATTGACGAAATTTAGAAAAACAAATCAAAGCACCACGATGTCTTTAAAACCTATTGTTAGAATAGGTGAAAGAGTGGCTAAAGGTCAAGTGCTCTGCGAGGGTTACGCTACCGAGTCAGGTGAGCTGGCTTTGGGTCGGAACCTAAAAGTAGCATTTATGCCCTGGAAGGGTTACAATTTTGAGGACGCTATTGTGGTTAGTGAACGTTTGGTACGCGATGACGTGTATACTTCAGTTCACGTTGAGGAGTTCTCATTGGAAGTTCGTGACACTAAGCGCGGACTCGAAGAATTAACGGCTGATATTCCCAATGTATCTGAGGAAGCTACTCGAAATCTCGATGAAAAGGGAATGATTAGAGTGGGAACCGAGGTGAAAGAAGGAGATATTCTCATCGGTAAAATTACGCCTAAAGGAGAAAGTGACCCTACACCTGAAGAAAAACTATTACGTGCTATCTTTGGTGATAAAGCAGGCGATGTAAAAGATGCCTCGCTAAAAGCCGGACCCTCTATGAAGGGTGTGGTAATTGATAAAAAATTATTTTCTCGAGTACTTAAAGACAAGCGTCAGCGTAATGCGGATAAAGACGTGTTGGATAAAGAGAATGAAAAGTACGAAAAGGAAGTAGCGCAACTGAAAAAGCGCATGGTAGAAAAACTCTTCGGCTTGGTGAGCGGGAAAACATCTCAAGGTGTTTTCAACAATTATCGAGAAGAGATCATTAAGAAGGGTACGAAGTTTACTCAAAAAATTCTTCACACTATTGATTTCGAAGAGGTAAATCCTACCGGCTGGACTACAGATGAAGCCAAAAATGAGCTTATCGGGCGTTTGTTCGTTAACTACAAGCGCAAATTGAATGACGCTACAGGAAGGTGGAGAAGAGCCAAATTCCAAATTTCTGTGGGTGATGAACTACCCACAGGTATCATCCAACTCGCCAAGGTTTTTGTTGCTAAGAAGCGCAAACTTAAAGTGGGTGATAAAATGGCGGGCCGCCACGGTAACAAGGGGATTATTGCCAGAATTGTGAGAGAGGAAGATATGCCTTTCTTAGAGGATGGAACTCCGGTTGATATCGTGCTTAACCCGCTGGGTGTGCCTTCACGAATGAACTTGGGGCAAATTTACGAAACGGTTCTGGGATGGGCCGGCGTAGAGTTGGGCGAGAAGTTTGCTACTCCGATTTTTGACGGGGCTCGAGTTGAAGATATTGATCACTGGGCGAAAAAAGCAGGTATTCCCAAATTGGGTAGAACTTGGCTTTATGATGGAGGTACAGGTGAGAAGTTTGATCAACCGGCCACGGTAGGTGTTATTTATATGCTTAAACTGCACCACCTCGTTGATGATAAGATGCACGCCAGATCTATCGGCCCCTACTCGCTTATCACCCAACAACCATTGGGCGGTAAGGCTCAATTCGGTGGTCAGCGTTTTGGTGAAATGGAGGTTTGGGCACTTGAGGCGTTCGGTGCGGCTCACATATTACAGGAAATACTAACCGTGAAATCAGATGATGTTATGGGAAGAGCAAAAGCCTATGAAACTATAGTTAAAGGGGAACCTTTACCAAGGCCGGGCATTCCCGAATCTTTCAATGTTTTGCTTAATGAAATGCAAGGCTTAGGATTGAACATTTCTTTGGATTAAAAACGCGGTGTTTTAGCATTAAATTTTGAGATTATGGCTTTTAATAAAAATAAAAAAATAAGTAGTGACTTTAAGAAAATCACCATATCGTTATCTTCTCCCGAAACGATACTTGAGCGTTCAAGAGGTGAGGTATTGAAGCCCGAAACAATAAATTATCGCACATACAAGCCCGAAAGAGACGGTTTGTTTTGTGAGCGAATTTTTGGCCCCGTAAAAGATTATGAATGCCATTGCGGTAAATACAAAAGAATTCGTTACAAAGGCATTATTTGCGATCGTTGCGGTGTTGAGGTAACGGAGAAAAAGGTGAGGAGAGAGCGAATGGGTCACATTTCATTGGTGGTTCCCGTTGCTCACATCTGGTACTTTAAATCGCTACCCAACAAAATAGGATACCTTTTAGGGTTACCCACAAAAAAGTTGGATTCGATAATTTATTACGAAAAATACGTAGTCATTCAGCCCGGCCAAGCTGTTGATGAAGAAGGTGAGCCAATTAACAAGTTCGACTTCTTGACTGAGGAAGAGTATTTGGATACATTGGAAAGTTTACCCAACAGAAGTGAAAATCAACATTTAGATGATGATGACCCCAATAAGTTTGTAGCGAAAATGGGTGCTGAAGCGCTTCACGATTTATTAAAGGGAATCGACCTAGATCAACTGTCTTACGATTTACGTCACAAAGCAAATACCGAGACTTCTCAACAGCGAAAAAACGAAGCGTTGAAACGTCTTCAAGTTGTGGAAGCTTTCCGCGACGCTAATGAGAGAATGGAGAATAATCCCGAGTGGATGATCGTGAAGGTGGTGCCCGTTATTCCGCCCGAGTTGCGTCCGCTTGTACCGCTTGACGGTGGTCGATTCGCTACTTCTGATCTCAATGACTTGTACAGAAGGGTGATCATACGTAATAATCGTTTGAAGCGATTGATGGAAATCAAAGCTCCCGAGGTAATTCTGCGAAACGAAAAACGAATGCTTCAGGAAGCTGTGGATTCTTTGTTTGACAATTCAAGAAAGTCAAGTGCGGTGAAGACTGAATCGAATCGTGCGTTGAAATCACTTTCAGACTCACTCAAAGGAAAGCAAGGTCGTTTCCGTCAGAACCTTTTAGGTAAAAGGGTTGATTATTCGGGACGTTCGGTTATTGTTGTAGGTCCCGAGCTTAAAATGCACGAGTGCGGAATCCCGAAAGATATGGCTGCCGAACTTTACAAGCCTTTCATTATCCGTAAGCTGATCGAGAGAGGCATCGTGAAAACGGTAAAGTCGGCAAAGAAAATTGTTGACAAGAAAGAACCCGTAGTTTGGGACATTTTGGAGCATGTACTCAAAGGTCACCCTGTGTTACTCAACCGAGCACCAACCTTGCACCGTTTGGGTATTCAAGCATTTCAACCGAAGCTTGTTGAGGGTAAGGCCATCCAACTGCATCCTTTGGCATGTACTGCATTTAACGCCGATTTCGACGGTGACCAAATGGCGGTTCACTTACCATTAGGCCATGCAGCGATTTTAGAAGCGCAACTTTTGATGTTGGGTTCCCACAATATTCTTAATCCGGCGAACGGAGCACCGATTACGGTACCCTCGCAGGATATGGTTCTAGGTCTTTACTATCTTACTAAGTTGCGTGTGTCAGATGATAACCGCAAGATGAAGGGCGAAGGCTTAACGTTTTACTCCCCTGAAGAATTAATCATTGCCTTCAATGAGGGCAAAGTAGATTTACATTCTAAAATTAAGTGCAGGGTAAGAACAGGCAATGAAGATGAGATGGTGTTGAGAGAAACGACATGCGGTCGTGTCTTATTCAATGAGGTAGTTCCCCCCGAAATGGGCTTTATTGACGATTTGTTGACGAAAAAGTCCTTGAGAAATGTGATTGGCGAAGTATTGAAGCGCACGGGAATTTCGAGAACTTCTCAATTCCTGGATGATATCAAATCTCTGGGTTACTATTGGGCCTACAAAGGTGGTTTATCATTCAATATCGAAGACATCATTATTCCCGATGAAAAGGAGAGTTTGATTGAGGAGGCTCGAAGTCAAGTTGATGAGGTAATTACCAACTACAACATGGGTTTGATTACCAACAATGAAAGATACAACCAGATTATCGATGTTTGGACGCACACAAATTCCAAGCTGACGAACATTTTGATGAATCGTTTGCAAAACGACAATCAGGGTTTCAACTCGATCTACATGATGTTCCACTCGGGAGCTCGTGGTTCTAAGGAACAAATTAGACAGCTTTCGGGTATGCGAGGTTTGATGGCTAAACCTAAAAAATCAGGAACTCAAGGTGGTGAAATTATTGAAAACCCGATTCTCTCTAACTTTAAAGAAGGTTTGTCAATTCTTGAGTACTTTATTTCAACTCACGGAGCACGTAAGGGTCTTGCCGATACGGCCCTCAAAACGGCTGATGCCGGTTACCTTACAAGAAGGTTGGTTGATGTGGCTCAAGATGCTGTAATTACGGAAGAGGATTGCGGGACATTAAGAGGCTTGGTAACCACTGCGCTAAAGAAAAACGACGAAATCGTTGAGCCATTATCTGAAAGAATCGTTGGCCGCGCAACGGTTCATGATATTTTGCACCCCGATACGGATGAGGTTATTGTTGATGCTAATGATTACATTCACGAAGACGCTGCGGCACTTATCGATGAGGTAGGTATTGAAGAGGTTGAGATTCGTTCGGCACTTACTTGCGAAACCGTTCAAGGTGTATGTGCCAAATGTTACGGTAGAAACTTAGCTACCGGCGGAGAGTCTCAAAAAGGCGACTCTGTAGGTGTTATTGCGGCTCAATCGATTGGTGAACCGGGGACGCAGTTGACATTGAGAACCTTCCACGTGGGTGGTACGGCTTCAAATATCGCTGCTGAGTCCAAAGTGACTGCTAAGCAAGACGGTATTGTTGAGATTGACGAACTCAGAACGGTTGAAAAAACGGATGAGATCGGAGAAAAAATCAATGCGGTAATTGGTCGCTCAGCTGAAATGAGATTGATTAGCGCCAAAACGGGAAGCGTGGTGCAAACCAACAACATTCCTTACGGTTCTGAATTGAAAATCAAAAACGGAGCGAAGGTAAAGAAAGGT
Organism: Cryomorphaceae bacterium; assembly: GCA_003564735.1. Taxonomy (GTDB): domain Bacteria; phylum Bacteroidota; class Bacteroidia; order Flavobacteriales_G; family Salibacteraceae; genus Salibacter. The sequence continues at coordinate 1,789 of PXEK01000167.1, read as the reverse complement.
GATACCATTTGTTCTTGGGATCCTTACAACGCTGTAATTTTATCTGAATTTGACGGTAAAATCGAGTATGAAGATATCATCGAGGGCGTAACATATAAGGAGGAAAGTGATGAGCAAACGGGCTTCAAAGAAAAAATCATTACTGAGCGTAGAGATAAGACCAAAACACCTACCGTTAAGGTAGTTGATAAAAAGGGCGAAGTACTTAAAGCGTACAATATACCTGTTGGCGCTCACGTATCCGTGAATGAAGATACAGAGGTGAAGAAGGGGGCGATTTTAGTGAAAATCCCTCGTCAGTCATCACAAACGGGTGATATTACGGGAGGGCTTCCTCGAGTAACTGAGCTCTTTGAGGCGAGAAACCCGTCCAACCCGGCCGTTGTTTCTGAAATTGACGGTATCGTTTCTTTTGGTAGAATCAAAAGAGGTAATCGTGAAATTATCGTTGAAGCAAGAACTGGTGAAACAAAGAAGTATCTTGTGTCATTGTCAAAACACATTTTGGTTCAGGAGAACGACTTTGTGAAAGCGGGTCAACCTCTATCTGACGGCGCGATAACTCCTGCCGATATATTATCGATTATGGGACCCACAGCCGTACAGGAATACTTGGTGAATGAGGTTCAAGAGGTATACCGACTACAAGGTGTGAAAATCAATGATAAGCACTTTGAGGTGATTGTGCGTCAAATGATGAGAAAAGTAGAAGTTGTTGATTCCGGCGATACAACATTGCTTGAGAAGCAGTTGGTGAACAGATCTGACTTCTCGGCAACCAACGATAAGTTGTGGGGTAATATGGTTGTAGAAGATGCCGGAGACTCGGAGAATTTGAAACCCGGTCAAATTATTTCTGCTCGTGATTTGAGAGATGAAAACTCCAAACTGAAGCGAAATGATATGAAGACGGTTCAAGCGCGTGAAGCCGTTCCTGCTACCGCCAAACCGGTTCTTCAAGGAATCACCAGAGCGTCATTACAAACCGACAGCTTTATCTCTGCGGCCTCATTCCAAGAAACAACCAAAGTATTGAATGAAGCGGCCGTTGGTGCAAGAGAAGATCACTTGTTGGGACTGAAAGAAAATGTTATTGTAGGACATTTGATTCCGGCAGGAACAGGTTTGAGAGAATACGAAAACCTAATCGTTGGCTCACAAGATGAGTACGATCGAAGAACAGCTTTGACTAGCGATGTTCAAGATGAACACGTCCAAGCTTAATCTTTGAATCAATTTTGAAAAGCCTCGCAAAACCGCGGGGCTTTTTTTTGCACAAATTCCCCTCAATTGACGGAACAGAGCTTAAAGCGGGTTAAACCAATATTTGTACTTTTGAATTTAATAATACAGTAATCAGAGAAAACATGGCAGATAATAAAGACACAAAAGGAAAGCCGAACCAAATAAATATTGAACTCGGTGAAGACGTAGCGGAAGGAATTTATTCCAACTTGGCTATTATGACTCACTCGCCGGGTGAGTTCGTGATTGATTTTGTGAAAATAGTTCCCGGCACACCAAAAGCTAAGGTCAAATCCAGAATAATTATGACCCCGCAACACGCAAAACGTTTGTTGAGGGCGCTTGGAGAAAATATTGCTAAGTACGAACAAGTTCATGGTCAAATAAAAGAGCTTGACGGCGGTGGGAATCCAAACATTCCAATGAACTTTGGCGGCCCGACAACTAAGGCTTAAGTCCGTCTATGACTTCCTTTTTCAAACTTAATAATCAAACGTTCTCTTGTTGAAGAGGAGGTAGCCGAAATTGAAAAATACCGTTACCG
>PXEK01000188.1 GCA_003564735.1 Cryomorphaceae bacterium | reverse complement strand
CGCTATCAAATCCAGCCCGTTTGGAGAGCAGACAGACCTCAAAAAGGAAGGTACAGAGAGTTTTACCAGTGTGATGCCGATATCATAGGCAGTGACTCGCTCATGAATGAAACGGAATTAATATTACTGATGAATGACGTGTTCAATGACCTTGGCTTGAGCGACATTGCCATCAAAGTTAACAACCGTAAAATACTGGCCGGTTTAGCCGATGTGCTTAACGAAAGCGACAAACTCATTGCCATTACCGTTGCCCTAGATAAACTCGATAAATTACCCGTTGAAAAGGTCAACGATGAATTAAGAGAAAACGGCGTAAGTGGAAAAGCCATTAAGTCACTTCAACCCCTAATGCAGGTGGAGGGTGATAATGAAAGCCGACTGAGAGTCCTTTCTCAAATTTTGAAAGATAATGAATTGGGCATGAAAGGTATTAAGGAGTTAAGCTTCCTATTTAACCTTTGTGCCGAGTTTGATATTAAAAATGTTGCTTTTGAACCCACTTTGGCTCGCGGACTCAATTACTACACAGGTGCAATTTTCGAAGTGGTTCACCCTGATTTCCCTTCAAGTATTACCGGTGGCGGACGTTATGATGATCTCACCGGAATGTTTGGTTTAAAAGATATGAGCGGGGTGGGAATATCATTCGGTGCCGACCGAATTTACGACCTTATGCTTAGCAAAAACCTTTTTCCCGCAAAAGCCGAACTGGGAACCGATGTGCTTTTTATTAATTTTGGAAATCCGGAGGCGAAAACTGCTTTAAAAATTGCTCGTTCTTTAAGAAAAGACGGCTTACATGCGGAAGTTTATCCCGATGATTCTAAAATCAAAAAACAATTCAAATACGCCGATAAAAAAAATATTCCCCTGGTCATATTAATGGGAGAAGAAGAGTTGGGCAGCGAATCGGTTACGGTTAAAAACATGGCTAACGGTAAGCAAGAGCTCGTGAAAATTGAGTCGCTTTCAACTTACGTACAAAATCACACTCAAATTTAATCAATAATGGAGTACAACATTACCCTTGGCGATTTTGATTTTACAACGGCACAAAACATTATTTCGGGAAATCAAAAACTCACACTCTCACCCGAGGCTGAAAAGGCCATTATCGATTGCCGCCGATATTTAGACAAAAAAACGAGTGAAAATCATTCGGCAATTTACGGTATTAACACAGGTTTTGGATCACTTTATAAAACATCCATTGATACTGCAGATTTAGAAACACTGCAAAGTAACCTTGTGAAATCTCATGCCTGCGGTACAGGCGACGAAGTACCTCGGGAGGTTGTCAAGTTAATGCTTCTTTTAAAAATTCAAGGGTTGAGTTACGGCAAGTCGGGAGCGCACATTGATACCATAAAAAGACTCATTTACTTTTACAATAACGACATATTACCCGTCATTTACACCCAAGGCTCGCTCGGCGCCAGTGGAGACTTAGCTCCTTTGGCCCACTTGAGTTTACCCCTTTTAGGCTTGGGAGAAGTTTATTACGAAGGAAAAAAAGTGAGCACCGAAAAAGTGTATAAAAACCACAACCTTCACCCTCTAAAGCTTAAAAGCAAAGAGGGGTTGGCCTTACTTAACGGCACGCAGTTTATGAGTGCCTATCTACTGCACATTTTGCACACGGTAGAAAAACTGAAACCTTACATTGAAAAAACGGCGGCTCTTTCTTTGGATGCCTTTGACGGGAGAATTGAACCCTTTAGCGACTTGCCTCACCTTGTGAGAAAACAACCCGGACAGCTGGTCACCGCTCAAAAAATGAGGGCTTTACTCAAAGGCAGTGAAATCATCAAGCGTCCAAAGCAACATGTTCAAGACCCCTACTCCTTCAGGTGTATTCCGCAAGTGCACGGGGCTTCTTATGATGCTATTGATTACGCGCACACCGTGTTGAAAAACGAAATGAGCAGCGTAACCGATAATCCCACCGTTTTCCCCGAGGAAGATGAAATTATCTCAGCAGGTAATTTTCACGGTCAACCCCTAGCCTTAACCCTTGACTTTTTAAGTATGGCACTGGCTGAATTGGGAAGTATATCAGAACGCAGAATTTACAAACTCGTGAGCGGACAAAGAGATTTACCCGAGTTTTTGGTGAACAATCCCGGTTTAAACAGCGGCTTCATGATACCTCAATATACAGCAGCCTCAATCGTAAGTCAAAACAAACAAATGTGCATGCCTTCATGTGTGGATTCCATTGATTCAAGTAACGGACAGGAAGATCACGTGAGTATGGGAGCCAACTCGGCAGTAAAAGCTTGGAAAATCACTGAGAACTTAAGACGAATATACAGCATAGAATTACTCAATGCCGCACAGGCTTTGGAATTCAGAAGACCTTTAAAAACAAGTGAAAAGTTAGAGCATTTGCTAAAAGACTTCAGGTCTCACGTGCCATTTGTAAAAAATGATACCGAGTTGTACAAACTCATGCATAAAAGCGAAAACTACATTTTATCAAAAACAACCTAAACATTCGAATTATCAAAGGGTTATAACCTCAGTATTTTAATGGTCAGAACCCCAACCCAAAATAAGTTATGAGTGACATAAAGAACGATTTAGAATTATTCAATACCTTAGCCCAATACCTCTTAAAAGTAGAAAAAGAAACGCCCGTAGCGGAACGAGTTGACCCTAAAGATGCTTTTCACGGCAGTGAGTTGGCGCTTGCAAAAGAGCCTGTTTCACAAGATGCTCTAAAAACAAAACTCGAATACATTATAAAGCATACGCCAAAAACATCAAGTGATAAATTTTTCAATCAATTGTTTGGCGGTCGCAGTTCAAAAGCCTTTTTAGGTGATTTACTTGCTTTACTGCTTAACAACAGCATGTACACCTACAAAGCCGGCGGAATTCAGGTTGCGCTGGAAAACCACATTCTTAAAGCTTCACTAAAGCTGGCGGGAATGCCGGAAACGGGGAGCGGAATAATGGCTCCCGGCGGTTCAATGGCTAACCTCATGGGGGTTCTCATTGCCAGAGACCGAGCGGATAACAACAAAAAAATGAACGGAACGGGTAAAACGCTCACGGCTT
>PXEK01000338.1 GCA_003564735.1 Cryomorphaceae bacterium | reverse complement strand
GTATGTTCAGCTCTAACCCCGCCCAACACATGAGTTTTACCCCTTGTAAAACTAAATTCTCCGTACTGGGCTAATACATTTTCATAAGATTCATAATTCAACACATGTGAAAGAGTTCCCGCACCTCCCGTAACTCTCCAAGTTAAATCGGCATAATCGGTTTGATACGGAATATATTCCTGCACCCCGGGATTGGGCTTGAAGGAATACAAATCAAAAATATTCTCTCTTGATTTCCTGCGGTACAAACCACCGTACTTCCACAATACTTTTTGACCCGCAATTTTTGTGTCAAAATTCAAATTATAATAACCGGCGTAATCTCTATCAGAGTTTTCTTCCCAAATACGAACTAAATTCTCGTGCACTAAATATCGCAAATCAAAATTGGGAGGTTGATAGTTAGAAACGGTAACTATTTGTGAATTGTCGGGCATTTCCTGTTGAGCCAAAGAATAAACCAAAGACCAATCAGCACTTAACCAATCGTTTAACTTGTGTTCGCCTTGAAGGGTTGAATTGTATATTTTTTGAATGTTCACTTGCCCTCGCCAATTGTTTTCAAGTGTGGGTCGTTCAACACCCCGCAAACCATCTTCCCAAATTACCCGAGTTTCATTGGTTTGCATTCGCAAGTATGCATTGTACAAGCTGAATTTATTGTTTGGACTTGCTTGAAAATCAATTTTATTATGAAATCCCATGCGCTCTTGTTGAATAGAATACCTTCTTTCTTGATATCGTGAAACACGCGGATTAGGATTCCCGAAGGTGTTATCAGATACGCCGAATTCTTTTCTGTCTGCACCCCTGAATTGATCTTGATAACTACCGGCAACTACAATTCCCAGTCTATCATCAAAAAAGCGGTCTCCCAATACCAACGAACCAAATAAATTAGGTCGAGGAGTACGTTTCTCAAAATTCATATTCTCTGTAGTAAATTCCTCTACGCCGGCTACGGGTACGCGACCCGGGTTTTCAACAAGTTCGGTAGGTCGAGTACGACTCACCTCATTAGGGTTAAAATAATCATACTGCCTGCCTTTAAAAGGCCCGCTCATAAAAAGCTCGCTGTAACCCGTATTAAATGAAGCCGAAACAAGTTTATCAGCGGGTGCATCTTTCATTTTCATATCTACAACCCCACCTATTGCGTCACCTTCCATTGAGGGAGTTAACGATTTAGAAACTACTAATTGATCGAGCAATTCAGCCGGGAAAATATCGAGCGGAATGTACCTGTTTTCATTATCGGGCGAGGGAATTTTAATACCGTTTACCAAGGTGTAGTTATATCGCTTATTCATTCCTCTCACTATGGCGTATTGTCCGTCTCCGTTATTGTTGCGCTCCACCGTTAAACCCGATACTCGTTGAACAACATTGGCAACCGTTACATCCGGAGATGACTCAATAGTGCGAGCCGAAATCGTATTTACCACTATGGGCGAGTTTTTTTCAGTTCCCCTGGCTCCCGCCTCGGTTGTGAGATTATAATCCGCCGTGATTTCCACTTCAGATAACAGCTCCGTTGAAGATTTAAGAACCAAATCCATTTTTAAAACTTGATTCTCTTCCTTTACGGTTACCTTTTGCTCACTTTTGTCATAACCCACAAAACTGACCTCCAAATTGTGTATGCCTAACGGAACTCTTTTTAGCACAAAACTCCCGTCTAAACCCACAGTAGTATAAAGCCCTGCCTCTTTAATTTGCACGGTTGCACCGATCAAAGGTTCTTTATCGTCACCAAAAGCAGTACCTTTAATAGTAGCGGTAAATCCTGAAGTACATATTAAAACGAAAACAATAAGGTAAAATAATTTACTCATTTTCAACAGCCTGTTTTTCCTGTTTAAATCCGATGCAAACGTAAAAGGGCTATTTATTGATAAGATTACCTCATTGTTACGCTGAAGTTATCAATTTCAGCAGAATGTGTTTTTAATGTTACCGGCTGTTAACCCCGAGTAAATATTTTGCTGTTTCATCTTTTTGGCCGGAGTCTTGCCTCGTTTGAAATAAGAAAGGGTCATTGCGGTTCTGAGAGAAATTCAATCAAATACTATCTCATAAAAACATTTATACCAACAGCTAAACAATCGTAATAACCTTGTAGCAATCAGCTTGTAATGAGAATAATCCTTTTGAATTACCGAAATTACATTTTCATTTAAAAACTTTAATCCTTAAGATCATATTACTCAAGTTTCGCATCCTTTGCTAAGCTGCTGTGTTACTACTTGGCGGATTGTTGGCGAGGAAAAATAATTCACTGTTCGCCGCTAGTTTTCCGGCTATTTCGTTAATATCGATGTTATCAACCAACAATTCCAAAACCACTAATATTTCAGTAATAACTAACAATTTTCTTTTGTTTAGTGTGTGCTCAATGTAGTCTTGCTTTATGTTTTTGAACATACCACCGATTGTTTCGTAGGCTTCCATTCTGTATTTGAGGCTTATCAATATGTACTGAACTATGGTGATAGTGGTTTGGGCTACTTGCACATCAAAATTTGTCGATTGACACTTTCCCAAACCCGGCAGTTGCTTAGCCTCCTTAAAGAAAACCTCAATAGTCCGGCGAATGCTGTAAATGTCCATAGCTTTTGTGAAGCTAAGTTTAGTATTGGTTGTTAAGGTCGTGTGCCATGCGCCTCTTTTACCCCGCTTTGAGATAAATATTTTGACTTTTATACCATCAATTTCTCCAACAAACTGATGATAGTATAGATTAAGCGAACGTGATCTTGAAGCTTTGCCGGCGTTTTTCTTAAATTGCTTAATGCTTTTCTCTTTTCCTTCTATGAGCAGTTTGCTGTTGTATTTGTACATGCCAAGTACATGAACACGTGTATTTGCTTACAAAATACTCTTTATCAAATTCATAGGGGTAAACCAACTGTCAAGTAAGATATATTCAACTTCTATTTTTCGCTTGTTTAATGTTCAGAACCGAGGAGCCGGTTTAGATCTTGGCGCTCATTACCAAATCAACGACAAATGGATGGTGAGTGCATCTGTTGCAGATTTGGGCTTTATCAGATGGTCAAACGATGTGC